>JAISEA010000060.1 GCA_031264475.1 Treponema sp.
TGAAAGCCTCGCAATATCGTTGATCGCGCCGACTTCGTTTTGAACCGCCATAATCGCGGCAATACGGACATCAGGGTGTTTTTCCAACGCGGCTTTCAGATACTCCTCGGTAACAACACCATTTCGATCAACACGAATAGACGCGGTCGTCTTGCCGAGTCTTTCAAGGATAGCGCAGTTTTCCCGTACCGAAGGATGTTCAACCGCGGAGAAGAGAGTCGCGCCTGAGCGAGGGCGCAAGAGCGCGGCGTATAGAACTATGGCGTTTGCCTCTGTGCCGCCAGAGGTAAAATAGACTGTGTCCGCGTGCACGCCGAGAACCGCGGCGCACCGGGCGCGCGCATCCTCTAAAGCCGCTTTCGCAACGCGCCCTTCCGCGTGCCGTGAAGACGGATTGCCAAACGGGGCGGATTGAGCGATTGAGCCGTCCGGTAAGGCGGTTGAAGCCCAATCAAAGTAGCAGCGTTTCATGCGATTCTCTCCACAATCTCGTTATCGTTCTGGCTGTATGTGGTCTTTTGGCAGACAAAATGGTTTTTTATTCATTATTTTCCTTTTTATGTTTATATATTATTATTCCTATTTTTTTATCCATGTCTCTTATAAAACCTTTCCTGTCTTCTTTTCCAAGCTGATAAATTATATAAAAATCATCCGCTCCGGCAATAATAAAGAGCAGTCCAAAACCATAAACAAATATGCTCCCAAAAATCAGCCCAATTATCAGTGGAATAATTCCTAATATTAGGGACGGCATTATGAGCCCGTTTATATAATGTCCTACCTTTATAGGTTCATTACAATAAAGGAAGCGATAAAGCGAATTTAATATTATTCCAACCTTTACATCGGTATATTTTGACCAAAAAATACCATGTATCGTTTCATGTAGAAGTAAAAAACCCAGAAGAACTGAAACAGTAACTATACTGTTGAATATTCCAACCATAATTGGAATGTTATGATTGAATACTATGCCAAAATCCCCCCATATTGTAAAATACAAGAGTCCAAACAAAGCCCCCAATATAATGAACAACAATAAACCCAACACATTTACAAAAATACCATTGGGTATTTTCTCAATTTGTTCATAATTTTCCGGTAAAAAACTCTCAAAATCTTTCATATACTTACTCCTTTATTTATTTTAATAGTTTCTTTTCGCGGTGTCAAGTCTTTTTTTTCAGGGTGGCATGGACGCCGCCGTTCCTACCCTTCTTCCCCATGAGCATTACGACTCTTTATTGTTACTTCTCCAAACACAACGTCTTGGGATATTTGAATCGTCCGAGTCTTCGCGGCTTCAAGCATTCCCAAGAAGGCGCAGATGACGTCCATCACCGAATTCTTCCGTGTTACAAGCTCGGAAAAGGTACATTCTCCTTTTTCCCCAAGAATCTCTGTCAACAGGGTTATCTTTTCGTTTATCGAAACTTCCTCGTAAAGGTCAATCACCTGTTCTGTCGCAATATCCGACATAAGATGCGAAAAAGTCTTGAACAAGTCCCATACATCCATTTTCTGCCAAAGCTCCGCATTGGTGAAAGGTAAATCGCGTTGCGCCCTCTTTCTTTCTATAACAAGTTCTGTTTCTTTTACCTTTTTCTCCATCAACTCGGACAGCTTCTTGAATCTTTGGTATTCTATGAGCCGTTCCACTAACTCTCGACGGGGGTCTTCCTCGTCTTCTATTGCTATTTCAATAGGCAGGAGCGTACGGCTCTTGATGAGAAGGAGATTCGCGGCCATGGCGTGAAATTCGGCGGTTTCGTCAAGGTCAACGGTTTCCGCGGAGCGCAGTATGTCGAGGAACTGCTTGGTGATTTCCGCGACGGGAATGTCGTAAATGTTCACATCGTTCTTCTTTATGAGAAAGAGCAGAAGATCCAGAGGTCCGTCAAAGACGTTTAGTTTAAAGGTGGTATTCGGCATGATCGTTATTATAACCGCCGCGCACAGCGGCTTTCCATTGATTGCCCCGGTCAAATTCGTTTTGAAACATACCAAAAGAGGCGCAACCCGGAGACAGCACAACGACGTCGCCTGCCGCCGCCAGCCCCTCGCTGACAGACGCGGCTTGGACTATGTCGTCAAAAGGTCCGAAGTAAGGAATGTGGGCGCTTTCAAGTAAAGTCTTCAGTTTGGTATAGGCTGTTCCCGCGAGGAGAACTATCGCTTTGGCTTTGACTGCCGCCGCGACAAGGGGGGCAAAGTCCAGATTCTTGTCAGCGCCGCCCGCGACAAGCACAACGGGCACATCATAAAACGCCTCAAGCGCCGCGGCTGTGGCTTCTGGTATTGTCGCGGCAGTGTCGTTGTAGAAGCGGACGCCGTTTCGTTCGCAGAAAAATTCGAGCCTATGTTCAATGCCGGGAAAAATCCCCAGATTCTCGCTGATGAAGTCAGCGGACAGTCCCAAGTCAAGAAGAGCCAAACCTGCGGCAAGGAGTCCTTTCTTTTGCCGCGAACCGGGTACAACAGTCTGATCTGGCGTTATCTCCACTCTTTCTCCGTAACGAGTACGGGCGACCCCGCGCCCCTGCTCAAGCCATCCGCCCATAGCGTCTTGGGGAAGCGGAACGTCCGCATAGACGAGCGCGCGCGCCCTTGTCTCCGCGAGGAAACTTTGTCCCCAATGGTCGTTCTCTACGACGATGACATCGCCTTCATCTTGCCCATGACAGATGACGCGCTTGTCCGCGACGTACTCTTCCATATTGTGGTAGTAATTCTGGTGGTCAGGGAGAATCGCCGTAATCACAGCCGTGCGAGGTTTAAGCAAAGGCGAGTTCTGCTTATCGTCCTTTGTTCTCCCCTTGAGGTCGCCGAGTTGCCAGCTTGATAGTTCCAGCACCACGTCGTCGTTTGGTTCAAGCCGATCCAAGAAAGAAAGCGGGGACACGGTGATATTGCCGCCCAGAAAGGCGTTTCCGTCCAGCGATTTATTTTCACGGGCTTTTTGCAAGACCCAGTGAAGGGCGGAGGCGGTGCCAGACTTGCCTTTTGACCCGGTAACCGCGATGAGACGGGACGGCGAAGAGGCAAGGAACAGGGATATATCGGTTTCGATGCGCCTTGCGAACCGTAAGAAAGGAGAATCGGCGCGCGCTCCGGGGTTTTTAATCACCATATCGGCGTCAGCGAAATCCGCGGTTTCGTGCCT
>JAISEA010000064.1 GCA_031264475.1 Treponema sp.
CTCGAATCAAACGAAATCCGAGACTATATTGAGACACACGCCGCTTTAAATAACAACGAAATAACAGCTTTCGCCGAAGCCTTGAACGAAAAATACGAGCTTGACATAGCTTTACTCAAGCGGCTCATCAGAGACGAACAGAATCGCACCAAAATAGCGCCGATTTTCGATCTCGAATACGACATCCAACTTCAAGAAGCAGTCAAAATCCTGAAAGACGGTTCCTATAGCCAAATTATGCGGGAAACAAAAACCTTAAAGCAGTTGCAGAACGAGGCGGTGGATTAAACAAAATTTGGACGCAGTACAGGATAATAAACCTTTTCTGCAAGCGTAGAAATTTACGAGCGAATTTTTCGCGCGTTTTTTATATAAAAGGAGACTTTTCTCCTCTTGCAAAGAGGGAAAAAGTATGGTATTATAGAATAATTGGTTGCCAAAGTGCGCGTTGATTCACTCGGCGCAACCGTATTATTTTGCGTTAATTTGGAGGTCTTAATGAAGAAGTTATTTTTTGCGCTTCTATTATGTTCTACCTTGTCTTGTTTTTCGGTCTTTGCCCAAGACGCCGAAAGCCAGACAGGTTCTTACTACGTGAACGTGCCTATTGTGATGATTTATCCGTATGCAAAAGGCTACGTTGTCAAATACCACACCGGTACTCTGTCTGAAAATCTTGCCACGGCTTATATGCCGCAAGAATGGTTCGCACCGGGTAAAGACAGGAAAGGTACTATCGTGAACCTGAAGCCGGGAACGGTCAAACCTAGTTTCACCGTTATTTACAAAAACGGGGCTTTCGACCATGTGAAGCTCTATGTAAAGAAAGACAGAAGAGACTCAAGCTGGGGTTATATGCCTCTGTCCACAAACATAGACGACCGTTTTGAAAATGTTACTGATATTAAAATTGAGTATTAGAATTGTAGAATGTCAGCATCCGTTCCGTCCGAGTTAATTGATTTTATCAAGAAACATCAAAAATTTATTGTGGTCGGGCATAGAGAGCCCGACGGCGATTGTATCGGGAGTCAACTTGCCCTTGCTGGCGCGCTTAAAAGGCTTGGAAAAGACGTCATTGTTTGTTCAGCAGGTCCTTTTAAGCGGCGAGAAATTTCTCCTTATCGAGATCGTTTCTTCAACGTCATTGGTGATAAAGAGCGGGCGGATGCTTGTGTTATCATGGTTGATTGTTCCACGCCGTATCGAATTGGCAATATAGCTGATTCTCTCAAGGGGCTTCCAACCGCGATTGTCGATCATCATGCGATTGGTAATCATAACGACAGCTCTACTGATGCGCCGGTCTTCCTCGATCCTTTAGCCCCGTCCGTTACTTTTATGATACTTTTTCTTATACAAGCTCTGGGGCTGGAACCCACCGAAGAAGAGGTAAAACTCTTATTTTTCGGTCTCTGTACAGATACAGGCTTTTTTCGGCATATTGATTCAACAGGCGCAGAGACTTTTTCGGTCGCGTCCTATATGATACGGCATGGCGCCAGCCCAAAAGAGGTCTTCCATGCTATGAATGGCGGAAAAAGCCTCGCGTCTTGTCATCTTCTGGGACTGTTGCTTGCTCGCGCCAAAGCCTATTTCGGTGGAAAACTTGTCATTACTGTAGAAGAGTACCATGAAACACAGCATTTCGGACTCGAAAACCGCGATTCCGACACCCTTTACCAGCTTTTACAGGCAATAAAGGGTGTGAAAGCCATCGCGGTGATACGGCAGGAAACGCTTAAAAACTGCACGGTGGGACTACGGTCGCAAGATAAGATCAACGTAGCGGAAATCGCCGCGCGTTTCGGAGGCGGTGGACATAAGAACGCCGCAGGCTTGAGCATAGACGGCACAATAGAAGAAGTTACCCCGAAGATTCTGAAGGCGTTTGCGGATTTCCATAGATTGGAACATTAGTGGATGCTTTGGAGTATGTAATAATAAGGAGATACATTTTGACAAAAGCGGTTTTTAGATACGGGGAAGTCAATCCCGTAGCGGAGAAAGTTCACATTGAGCCTCCTCATGCGTTTCCCGAATTGTCGCATCTTGCGGAACCAGAAGAAACCGAAGAACCAGATAAAAAAGAAGAGACTTACACGGGTCCCACAGCCGAAGACCTTCGCAAGGAAGCGGAAGAGTTCAAGGTCCAGTGGATTGCGGAAAAAGAAGCCCTCATGATATCCGCGAAAATGGAAGCGGACGGGATCATCAAAGCCGCCGAAGACGCCGCCTTCCAAGAAGTAAAGCGTAAGACCGCAGAAGCCCAGGTCATCAAGCGGCAAGCCGAAGACGACGCGGAAGCTATTATCACAAACGCCAAACAAAAAGCGGTCGAGCTTGAAACGTCTGCACGCGCCGCCTTCGACGGTCAGAAGAAAGAGGCGCATGAACAAGGCTTTCAAGCAGGCAGGGAAGAAGGTTTCAACAATGGCAAAGCCGAAGCGGAACGTCTCGTTAAGCGGACTCAGGTCGTACTTGAGCGCGCTCAAGACAAACGCGCCGAAATACTTGTGGAAACAGAGCAACAAATCATCGACCTCGTGCTTCTCATTTCCCGCAAGGTCGTCAAGGTCATCTCCGAAACCCAGCGCCAGGTCGTCATCTCCAACGTGGTGCAAGCTCTCCGCAAAGTCAAAGGGAAGGGCACTATCATCATCCACGTCAATATGCTGGACGTCAAACTCACCTCCGAGCATATCAAGGACTTCATCCGCCTTGCCGAAGGCGTGGCTTCTATACAAGTACAAGAAGATTCGTCCGTCGATCAAGGCGGGTGCGTTATTGAAACTGACTTTGGTGAAATAGACGCTCGCATTTCTTCACAGCTCGCAGAGCTAGAATCTAAAATCTTAGAAATTTCCCCTATCAAGACAAAATTGAAAGAGAACGTAAAGGCAGAATAAGAAAACATGGAGGATTACGAATTACAACCCTCCACGTCAAGAAAAGCGGCTGACCTTTTCCTATTTAAGACTCTCGGCAATGGCTTTGAATTTGTCTTGAATCTCAAACATTGCCTTGCACAGTTGAGCGTCGAATTGTGTGCCGCTCCCGTCCATTATAATCTTTACAGCATCTTCAAAGGAAAAGGCGGTTTTATAGACGCGGGCGCAGACCAGCGCATCGTAGACGTCGGCGATTGAAGTGATACGTGCGGCAAGCGGTATGTCGTAACCACTTATGCCGCGGGGATAACCTTTGCCGTCAAATCGCTCGTGGTGACAATAGGCTATATCCCGATAATGCTGAAGATGAAGGGCTTCTTTATCGGTCAAGATGGATTCGACTATTTTTTTGCCGATAGTTGTGTGCGTTTTCATAACTTCAAATTCTTCAGGAGTGAGCCTGCTCGGTTTCAGCAGGATTTTATCAGGTATACCTATCTTCCCTACATCGTGAAGCGCGACGGATTTCACGATGATCTCTGGCTCAAGGAGCATAAGCTGGTAGCCGTATTCGGGGTAGCGTAACGATTCGCCTGTAATGTATTCTATCAAAACTTTTGTGTATAGTTGGACTCGTTTGACATGACTGCCGGATTCAAGGTTACGGTATTCAATGATGTTCGCCATCGCCTCAAGCATGGCGTCGAGGGACTCGGTAACCTCCTTGGTCTTCTCAAGAACCATGTCTTCAAGACTATCGCTATAACTTTTCAGTTCTATTTGGTTTTTTACCCTCAGCTTTACCACATCTTCTTTGAAAGGCTTTGATATGAAATCAACGGCGCCTGCCGCGAGAGCCTTGCTTTCCTCATCCAATGTGGTAATGAAGATGACGGGAATACGCCGAAGTTTTGGGTCTTCCTTCATCTTCTCGATAGCCTCAAACCCATTCATTTTAGGCATATTAACGTCAAGCAGGACAATCTTTGGAAGGATTGCCCCTCCCCATAGTAATTCAAGAGCTTCCTTTCCGTTACTCGCGCTGATAATGTTATAGTCGGCTTGAAGAATCTCTTCGAGTATCATCACATTGATGTCAACGTCATCGACGACAAGAACGGTCGGTATATTTTTGTTACCCATTGACTGCGATTACCTCGTCAATCGCTCTCATTGTATTATTGAAGCAATCGGTAAGAGCGGTAACAGCGCTTTCGTCAAGGCTTCGATCTTTGATTTGACTTTCGATAGCCGTTGCTTGCTCATAAAGAGCCGTAAGAGATAAGTTCCCACTTATGCCTTTGAGTGTATGCGCCGAAATCTGCGCGTTTTCGTAATCCTGCGCCGCTATGAAACGCTTAAATTCATCAAGATTCATCTCCGCTTTGAATTTATTCAAAAGCTTTGTGTACAATCTCTGGTTATTCATCAGACGTTTCAAGCCTTCTTCTTGGTTGATTAAAACAGCCATAGTTTCCTCCTTGTCTATAATTTCCTTAATGATACCTTATTTCTGATTTTCTTACAAGAGAGACACAAAAATTATTGCAAATATTAAAAAAATACGCTATAGTCATTTCTATGGCGGCAACGTTTAGCCGCCTGAAAAGGAGTATTGATAGCAATGAAAAAAAAGTTTTTCTTTCTACTGACGGTTTTGTGTATCCGATTGGACGCGCAGATTCCCAATTTTGAGCCGGACAGACTTGCCCTGCAATACGCGAGAGAGCGGTCGCCTTACACGTGGCAAACCCTGGGCGCTATGGCGTTGTGGGCGTCCAGCGCGGACGCCGCGGTATATGAGCAAATAGCCGATGCTGTTGTAACATTGCGGACTGCCGTGGACTTACCTACGGACGCAAGAGAACGAGGAGAATATGTTCTGCGCTTTATGCACAGGAATTACCTGCGTCAGTACAGCGCGAATCAGACACAGCTTGATACCCTTCTTGACCGCGGCACGTTCAACTGCGTCTCCTCCGCCGTGTTTTACCTGATACTGGGCGTTTCCGTGAACTTGGACGTCCAAGGCGTTATGACCCACGACCACGCCTTTGTAACGGTGAATATCCGCGATAAAGCCGATACACAGGAGATAGACGTGGAAACAACCAATGAATACGGCTTTGACCCCGGAACTCAGAAGGAATTCAGCAATAGATTCGGGCAGGTTACCGGCTTTGCCTATGTGGACCCCAAGAACTACGCGGATCGTTCCGCGGTGAGCCAGCTGGAACTCATCTCCCTTATTCTTATGAATCGCATTTCCTTCCTTGAAAAACAGAACCGTTTTGGCGACACCCTGCCTCTCATCGCAAACCGTGTCGCGTTACTCTCGGAACGCACTGAAAGGACTGAGTCGCCTTTCTTTGTCGATTCCAAAAAAGACCTTGCGGCGAGCATACACAACCTTGTGGTAGACTTCCTTTCCAAACAACGGGTGTCAGACGCGAAGACTGTCCTTGAAAGAGGCGCTCCTTTCTTGCCTGCGGAAAATTATCGGGTAATAGAGGAGATGATTCTTAATCAGGAACTCTCTCAAATTGTCAATGGATTGAAAACGATTACCGAAGCGGAGGAGGCTCTGGCTCTTCTCAACGACAGGGAGACTGTCGCCGTGATCGGCGAAGAGCGGGTTACTCAAATGCGTAATGTAATCTTGGTCAACGAGGCGAACTTTATTTCCAAAGAGCAGGGATGGGTTGCGGCGATCAGATTTTCAGAAGAGGCAATTGCGGTCTATGGCAGGAACAGGGTTTTGGAGCAGAACCTTCAAACGTTCAGGAACAACCGGGGTGTGGAGATTCACAACCAATTCGCCGTCTTTTGGAACAAGGGGTTGCGGGACGAAGCTCGTGAGTTATTAGAAGAAGGCTTGCAGGAACTGCCAAACGACACGCGGCTTCTCAATGATTGGAAGACGGCGAATAGGTAACAGTGGGGCGCGAAGTGGTGGAACGGAACATACCGAACATAAGGCGGGCGCGTGGATACAGGCTCTACACGGAGAATGGGGAGCGGCTCGTGGACTTATGGCAAGCGGGCGGGGGCGCGGTATTGGGGCATACGCCGCACAACATAGTCCGCGAGTTAAAAAACACCGCTGAACGCGGGCTTTTCGCCCCCTATCCCGCGTCTGCGGAAAGACGGTTCGTCAAAGCTCTCTCCGCCTTGTTTCCGGACGGCGAAGGCTTCTACGTCTTTTCCGACCGCTCGCGGCTCCACGCCGCGCTAGAAGACGCGGGTATTCTCAAAAAAAACGATCCCATCCCTGATTCGGCGTTTCTTTCGCCGTCTGAAACACCCGCCGCCTCTATCACGCTGTGGCGTCCCTTCTGCGTCTGCCCGCCGTCTCCCTTGCTTGTGCCTGTTTTGCCGTGGTCTCTTGCCCCGGCGGTCTTGGTTGTAAAGGAAGCTGGGCGGGCTATGGTGGAGAACCCGCTCTTTTCCGATACAATCGCGTCTGTCATACTCACCGCCGCGACTCGCGCCATCTATGACCTTATCGCGGAGATAAACGCCGCTGATAGGAAGAGAATATTCCCCAAAATAGCGAAAGCATTGGCAACGAAGGGGTGTTTGTGGAAGCAAAACGGCGTTTATTTGCGGGCGGACGTGGACGGCGAAGCTTACAAGCGCCTCTTTCGCCTGTTTTTGGACGCGGGTTTCCTCCTGCCCCCTGAGCCGCGCTCACCCGCAATCCTGCCGTCAGAACTCTCTGAAGGCGAAGAAGCAAGTTTGGCGCACCTTCTTTCAAGCACAGCTACATAAACTTAATCAATAGGAGGGGGAAGTCTCCCCCTCGCTCCAACCCTACGGGTTTCCGCTCCCCCCTCTGCGGGGCTTTGCCCCGCAACGCCCCAATTGACACCGCATCTGACACCGCGCCCCGATACCGCCGCGTGTCTGACACCGCCCGCCAAAATAACAAAGAGCAGGAGGCAGTTAGCAAAGAACAATTAGCAGTTAGCAAAGAACAATTAGTAGTTAGCAAAGAACAGAGAACCGCGCTTTGCTAACTCTTTCTGCCCTTCGCCCGCCCATCTTCCTTAGCTCATTGCTCATTACTATTTATTCTTTATTCTTCTTCCTTTGCTCATTGCTAACTGCTCATTACTCATTGCTCTTTTCTGCCCTTCGCCCGCCCATCTTCCTTAGCTCATTGCTCATTACTATTTATTCTTTATTCTTCTTCCTTAGCTCATTACTAACTGCTCATTACTCTTTGCTCTTTTCTGCCTTTCGCTCGCCCGTCTTCCTTTGCTCATTACTAACTGCTCATTACTCTTTGCTCTTTTCTGCCTTTCGCTCGCCCGTCTTCCTTTGCTCATTACTCATTACTATTTACTCTTTGCTAATTTTCACTCAATGATGAGCCGCTGAAAACTATTTATAAGTGTCTAAAAATTGATTATGAGTGGCTACCAATTGATTATGAACGAAAAAACTCGATTATGAGCGTCTGAAAACTATTTATGAGCCGCTGGCAATTGATTATGAGCGTAAAAGCTCAATTATGAGCGTCTGAAAATTGCTTATGAATGGCTGGTAATTGGCTATGAATGACTACCAATTGGGTATAAACAGCTGAAAATTGCTTGGCGGAACTTCCCCAATAATTGGCAATGGCTGAAAACTAATTGCGGGTATTTGAAAAATAGTTGCGAGTTACTAAAAATTGAGTATGAACGACTACCAATTGGGTATGAATGATTGGTAGTCTATTTGCGGAGATTCCCCAATAATTGGCAATGGCTGAAAACTAATTGCGGGGATTTGAAAAATAGTTGCGAGCCACTAAAAATTGAGTATGAACGACCACTAATCGGGTATGAATGATTGGCAGTCGATTGGTGGAGTTTCATAAATAATTGGCAATAAATGAGAACTAATTGCGGTGAGTTGACAAATAATTACGAGCCATTAATAATCAATTATGAGCCGTTGGCACTAAATCTTGAACGGCTCGTAAGGAGTTGAATAAGAAGAATATGAGAACGGCATAAAGATAGCGAATGTTTGTTTGGATTGGGTTGAAAATAAAATCAAAGAAACTGAAGAAAAGAAAGCCTTTATTCGTGTACTTTACAGGTGCCAGACACCCGCTCGGATAAAAGAAGGACGTCTCCACGCTTTAGCGGAGACGTCCTTCTTTACAGAAAGCGTCTAACAGGCTTCCCCTTGCGGGGAGTCCCGTAAACACCGGCTTGCGCCGTTAGAAAGCCCTGACAGGTCTGACGCGAAGGTATTGGTGGTGTTTTTCCCTTGGAGCGCTAGAGCCGTCGGTAAAATCAACGGCGTAGGCTTCACTGTTGCTGTACTCCATAGAAGACCAATACGGTGTATCTGCGAAGTAGCCTAAACCATTGGCTTTCAATTCGGTGTACATTGCGGTAAGTTCATTCAGGCTGGGCAGGAACCAATCGTCATAACCGCCGTAGGTGAAATTATCACAGGCTTTCGCCGCGCCGTTCTCATCATTAATATAGGCGCTCTCGCCGGCGTTGCCTTTTACCGTCTGAATCATGCTCAATGTGTTCTCCCTTCCAGAGCCTATATATGGATAAGTAGTAACAGGATAGTATTCTCCGTCTGTATTTGGAAGAGACATCCAGTTCATATTATTACTTCCGTTGTAAGGAGACAGAGCGTCTTGCGGCGCGGCTTCAAGGTATTTCCAGCCCTGATAGGTGACGGTATCCGCATCCTGTTCTACATAGAAGATTGACCCGCCCGCGGGACCTATATCACCGACTAAATACTCAAGTGTTACGGTTGTGTTGTTAGACGGCATGATAAATTTATAGGTCTTGCTGGCACCGTCTTCGGGTTCGGGTATTAGCGTTTCATTGTCCAGCGATACCACTGATGGATAGCCGACAACCTGAACCTCTGTACCTTCCGCTACATAAGCGCCGTCTGCTAACTGTGGCGCAGAGATGGGATCCCCAAGGTTATTCCTCATGTCCGGAACGGTAATTGTTACGTCTCCTTTTCCCGTCCCCGTTATCCAAAGATTACGAATCTCAGCGACAAGAACTATCATCTCCACATCTTTGGCAAACTGCGCGACCTCAACTTTAATCTGTTTGCTCATCAAAGCCTCTGGGTTACCATCTGTCTTCGTCAGTCTGAGCTGGAATAAAAAGTCGCCTTTATACTCTTTATATTCATCTGGCAGTTTAAACTGCCAGGAGCCGCCGCTAACGGTGATTACTCTGATAGGTTTGTCCGCATCAGCCTTCCCGTCTTTATCAGCATCTAACCATACAAACACCCGTTGCGCGGTATAACTGGCGTTTGAGTTCTCGGCGTTGCGAACGACAGCGATACCTACTTTCGGATCGGTGTCCAATTCTGGCATGGTTACCTCTATGTCAGCGTCCGGCATCTTGAAGGCAATGTAAACATAACTCCAATCCCAGGATGGAGAAATAACAAGCTCATCATCTTCTTCCGTAAGAAGAATATCCGTCTCTCTGTATTTGACTTTCACCGCCTCCGCTATAATACCGCTATTGGCGGGGATATTGACGGTTATTTGTATATTATTGTCCGAATCATCGATGTATAAGACGTCATAACGAGTTTTGTTATCACTATCGCCGCTGGTTTTGAGTACGTTACCGCCTGTTACGTCCGCGTTCTTTACAGGAATTGTAATCTTTCTGATTTTAGCTTCCAGCTCAATGTCTTGCTTGCCGTATTTGTTGTTTATTTCCTGCCATACCCACCGGCTTTGCATTGTGTTATTAGGATGTTCTTGAGATTGCAGAGTAAAGCAAAAGAACACAGGATAACCGTCAAGATTCTGGTATTGGTTATCCGTAGATGTAAACGGAACCTTAATGTTATCGGCAATCAAGTTGGAAGGAAGGATCAGTTCCCAATTACCATAATCGTCAATAGACGCTTCAATAGACTCTGAAGCTATTAACCGATAGTCAAAACCCAGAGAGTCGTCAATCTTGTTCCCATCATTGTCAATAACCTTGAGTATATGCACCTCAGTAGGCTTGTAGGTATCCGTCCCGCTAGAATAAGGATCAATCGTCGCGGTTCCGGTGAAGCGCAGACCAGCGGTAAAGTCGGTTTCGACGAACTCATACTCGCCCGCTCGTAGCGCTGTCGTCATATAGGGATAAATATACACGGTCTCTTGCCGATACGCATTCATTTCATGCTCAAAGTTGCCAATGGCAATCGACCGCCCGCTGGTCAGTCCAACAAGGAGCGTATAAATACCCGCGGGGAGTTCAAGGATTTTACTGTCGTTCTCTTTCAACAGATCGATCTCAACGGTTCCGCTATTCGGATTAGACGGCGTAAGCGTCATAACCGCGCTTTTGAGCGTCGCCGTATCTATAGCGGTGAGGTCTATCGCGGCATAATCAAAGGTACCGTAGGTATCCGTTACGCTTTCAGTCAGCGTTACCTTAGCCTGAACGGTCTTTCCCGCGGCTACACTTAGCGAGATACTCCCAGACACCGCTGGTTTCTTCACCTCGTCAACCTCGATAAAAGCCGTTACACTCAAAGCCCACGTCCCGGGTTCAAGGTCAAACGCCTTGCCGTTTTCCGCCTGCGTCATCACTTCCACGATAACAGTCGAACCCTTCTCAAAGACCAGCGCGTATTCTGTAAAAACCTCTGCGGTCGGTCCGACCGTGCGCGCGCCCGCGTCAGCACCGCCGACGTGTACCACCGCCCTTCCTGTTTCTGCCTGCTTGGGACTGTCCAACATGTCCGAGCACCCAAATAGTATACTTACAAGTCCACATAGTATTAAAAACTTTCTCATCATCGTCTCCTTTCTTTAGTGAGTTATGCTGAATTTAAGCGTCCTCGAATATTCAGCCTGTGCCCTCTTGCCGATAAAACCAATGACATGACCCCCAAACGTATAGTCGTCCGCTCTTATGGTAATGATGTTATCAGTACTATAAGGCTTACCATCTATAGTCCACCGTATATCGCTAAAATCGCTGGTGGTACTGATAACGACCATATCGGAAAGCTCATTGCTTCTGCTCAGAGACAGAAAGATCGTCTGATTGGGGTTGTTCTCCGTAGCTTCTGGCAGTCCGTATACCTCTATCCGTAAGTCGCTGGCTAGATCAATGGTAAAAGACGTTTCTTCGTAAACATTCACGGTAAAATACGCCTTCTGCCTGCCTACGGTAACCGTCACCTCTTTTCCCGCCCCGACCTTTGAGCTGTCAAAACCACTGATGTTGGCGTCCGTGATTATCTCACGCCGCGTAGTAGCGTCAGAATAACACCCGGTTATCACAAAACCACTGAGATCAAGCGCCTCGTTTAAGAGATAGACCGTCTTACCCTGTACCGATACTTCAATGTAGTCCAACTTGACAATATCCACAACGAAAGTTACCGCCTGCTCGCCTACCGTAAGCCGCAAGGTCTGAAGCCCGCTCTTGTCCGGGTTAAACCCACTGATATTTTCCTCTGTAAGTTCTTCAATCGCGGTTGAACCGTCCGAATAGGTTCCTGTAACAACAAGTCCATTGATCAAATCCTCGTACAGGCGACCTAGTTCTTCAAACGTCCCCTGCTCTTCAGGTATGTACAAGACTCTATCAGGTTTCTCGGTTATCGCTATGGACTCCAGAACCTTTTGCGGGAGAACCGTAACCTCAAAGGTCGTAGTCTTCCCATTAACGGAGACTAAAATCTCCTGAACGCCTGCCTGCGAGCCGTTAAAGCCGGATATTGCGGGGCTTTCCACGCTCTCACTTGTACCATCTGAATAAACACCGCTCACGATTAGCCCCGTAGTGTCAAGAGCCGTAGCCCCATATTCATACACCGCCGTGTCAGGCAGTTTGCTAACGGTTATGGACTCCAGAACCTTTTGCGGGAGAACCGTAACCTCAAAGGTCGCAATCTTCCCATTAACGGAGACTAAAATCTCTTGAACACCCGCCTGCGAGCCGTTAAAGCCTGATATTGCGGGGCTTACCACGCTTTCACTCGAACCGTCTGAATAAACGCCGCTCACGATTAGCCCTGTAGTATCAAGTGCCGTAGCCCCATACTCATACGTCGTCGTGTTGGGCAGTTTGCTAATCACTATAGACTCCAATCTGCTTGCGCGAACTTGAATATTAAACGTGGCTGTTGTACTCCCAATGGTTACCGTTACGGCTTTCGTTCCTTCCGTAGTAGTATCAGGCTCTGAAAGTTCATATCGGTCTTCGTTTTTAGAAACGCCGTCCGAGTAGAACCCTACAACGGCAAGACCTGTTGAATCGAAAGATTCGTATCGCTCATATACGGTCTTGAGAGGAGGCGCTTTTATGACCAGAGAACTCAACACCGTTGCGCTTGCTGGATAACTCACCGTTACTTGATACGATTGACTGGTTCCATCCTCCGCCTTAACCGTATAAGAGATAGGGGAGCTAATATTAACAGCTTCTCGCGATTTAGGATACACCACCGCGCCTTCCGAAATGATAAGTTCAGGCGCCAAGCTAGTTAGCTCAGTGCCTGTATCTACTATTACGGAAATTGTTTTACTTGTTTGGTTAATAACGCCCCTCTTACTGCCAATCTTAAATTCGATAATGTTCTTATCGGTCAACAGGGGTTCTTCCTCACACCCGATAAAACTCAAAAGCGCTAGGCACAGGAGCATAGCGTTTACAATTACGGTAGCGTGGAATTGGCTACCTGAATGTCTGTTTTGCATAAAAATATCCTTATTAGGTAATTTTGCTTGGAACCGCCGCTCCAATACGCCGACCTGTCAGGGCAGGCTTATCAGAACGTTCTGTTCCATATATAACAATCGCAATGCGGTTGTTATCAAAAGGAGGAGCGTCTTGCTCTCTCCCAATCACGGAATAATCGCCGAGCCGATCCGTCCTTGCAGTAGCCTTATTATAGGAAGCTACCGCGGATCAATCTGTGGTACTCATAACTACCTCCTTACTAAAAAGCTTTATATACTTGTCTCCAAATGGGAGAAAAGTCTGTAGAAACGTCAGACGATAGCTAGACGACTTCCGTTGAGAATAAGAGATTATTTGATAGAAAATTATCGTATGTAGGTTATATATAATTATATTACGGGGGGGGGGGGCACCAGCCACAACGACTCCTGTATCTGTCGCAAGACTTAATTGAGAATAGTTAGTCGTTTTTACTGTTCTTTCTAATTTCATTTACTTTATCCTTTATTTATTCTATTCTTAATAATCAAGAATTGTCAAGCGATGTTTTTATATTTTCTGTATTCTTGTTCGAGGGTGTCCGGGTGTCAGAGGCATGAGAGCAGAGAGTAATGAGCAGAGAGCAAAGAGTAGAGAGGAAAGAACAAAGACAGGCGGTGGGTGTCTGAGGCACGAGGGCGGTGGTGTCAGACACGGCGCGGGGACGCGGTCGGGGCGGCACGGCGGCGGTGTCTCTGTTTGAGTCAAAGTCCGTCCCGTTTGAGTCAAAGTCCGTCCCGTTTGAGTCAAAGTCCGTCCCGTTTGAGTCAAAGTCCGTCCCGTTTGAGTCAAAGTCCGTCCCGTTTGAGTCAAAGTCCATCCCGTTTGAGTCAAAGTCCATCCCGTTTGAATCAAAGTCCGTCCCGTTTGAGTCAAAGTCCATCCCGTTTGAGTCAAAGTCCATCCCGTTTGAGTCAAAGTCCATCCCGTTTGAGTCAAAGTCCATCCCGTTTGAGTCAAAGTCCATCCTGTTTGAGTCAAAGTCCATCCTGTCCGCCGACACCGCGTCTGACGTTAAGCGTTACGCCAGAGCCTTCAGTGGCGTCAGACGTGGTTGTATGTGTGGGGGTATGGAGATAGGGGGGCGCACCACAAGGTTTACCGTGAGCCGTCCTCCGTTTAAGGAAAGACGCACCCCCCTCCTACTATGGAAGTGGTTAGTGATTAGTGGTAAGTGTCAGAGACATCGGACAACGCGTAGGTTCCGCTTGTTTATAAGCGTAACCGTCAGCTCAGTGGAAGCGGCACTACCTTTCGGATAACGCCCCGTGGGAAGTTGTTAAACACCCTTTGGGTGCGTCATGTCAGTTGGACGCGGGTCCCCCTTTCATAAAACAACCCGCGTGAAGTATGTAAACAGCCTGTGGCTGTGGGGGAGATATGCGAGAAGGATCGCGGCGCAGAGAACGGCGATGTCGCGAGGACGCGAGCGTGAGGCGGGAGCCTTTTCAGCACTCGTGCACAATCCGCCTAACTCAAACAAAAGCGCATCGAGGCGGTCAATGATCCTTTCCCTATTCTTCCATGCTTCCCTCTTTTTCAAATGTTCCCCTCTTTGCCCCAGAAAGGCGAATATACGAAAGGACTCAGAGATAAGAGAGCCGAATCTGCCCGGAATACGCAAGTCTCCGCTCACACACACCTTTGACAACATGAAAAGCCCTTGAACCGTTACAGCTCTGCGGATTCCCATCAAGAGAGCGCCTTTTGTCAGCCTGAAGCCGCCGAATGACCCCAAAACCTGCCCATAAGGAACAAGCAGGTTAAAGAAAACAATGCTGACAATCACCAAAGACATCACCAATACATTGTTCTTTCTACCGAGGAGAGTGGCAAACACCCAAAATAGCAAGAATTGGACTACTCTGCCCCATGTCGATGGATTGAATACCAACGCCGCCGCCATGATAAGCCCAGCTATGAATAAGTCGCGGCTACTCCCACGAAACCACTTAACAGGAGCTACGACTGTTTCGGTATACATCCTTGTTGACGCGCCGCGGGGCAGGACTTCTCCATCCGAGACTCGCAGTTTCCGTAACCATTCGGACTTATCCGCAAAGTATTCACAGAAGCCACCCAATGCCAGACCCGTCGCAAGACCAGCCCCCAGAAACGGCGGCGCTATGAGCAAGGCGCCCCGCCCAAAGACGAACATGGACGCCAACGCTATTTGTACGGTGTTGGAAACCATCGCGCCCGCGGTTCCTATACCGATAAAGCTGATATTCTTGCGAAAGAGCCTATGCAAGGCAAACATGACGAGGCTTGAGAGAACAGTCCCTGATAGGGAAAAAAGGAAGACATAGGAAAAAAGCGAGCCTGTTATAAGCGCCTGCCCGAAAATCTTGATGGCGACTAAGAGAAAGAAGCTGGGCGTGGGAAGAATATCAAGGGCAAGCATAAGCGGCAGATTTGCAACGCCAAGACGCATGAACGGCAAAGGCTTGGGAATCATGTATTCTATAGTCGAAAGGAACAGACAGAACGCGCCCAACAACGCAACCTTGTTACCATGTTGCGGCATCAAGCCCCCCGTTCTCTCCACCTTCTATGGACAGAAATACGCCGTTTGGCAGACAGGCGACCCATTGCCCATGACTGCGAATATGTCCTCCCGCGATACAGGTCTGGTTGGCGCACGGCGAACTCAAGATACGCGCCTTCCCGCCGCGAATCTCCACAACCGTATCCCCCAAGGGACCAGGCGCAATAACGGTCTCTTCCGCGTCAAGGGGAAAAACCCACATCCGCCCCGCACTCTTGACGCTTACCCGCGCCTCTGTCTTTGCGCCCCCGTAAACAGCCACGCCCGCATAAACCGTCCCACATAAGGCTAACACGACAACCACAGCGTCAATCGGTTTTAATAACTTCACTCGTTTACCGCCGATGGTTTATTGGGCAGACAGTTCTTTCGCGCGTCTCAGCGCCGCATCTACAGCGCCCATCACAAGACCGCGAAAAGCGCCTTTCTCCAGAGCTTCCACACCCACAATGGTCGTGCCCGCCGGTGAAGTTACCATATCCTTGAGCTCCCCCGGATGCTTACCCGTCTCTTTAAGCAGGGCGCTCGCGCCCAGAACCGTCTGCACGGCAAACTTGAGGGCTTTGTCGCGGGCAAGCCCCGCCTTTACCCCGCCGTCCGCAAGCGCCTCGATAAACAGAGAGACAAACGCCGGCGCAGAACCAGAAAGCGCCGTAACCGCATCAAAGTACTTCTCGTCCATAAGCTCCACGATTCCCGACTGCGAAAGAAGCGCCGCCGCATCAGCCTTCTGCCTTTCGTCAACTTGAGGCGATAAGGCAAGCGCTATGACCCCTTGCCCGATGAGAGCCGGGACATTCGGCATGATGCGTACTACAGGCTGTTCCTTACACGTCCGTTCTTGAATCCCCGAAATCGTGCACCCAGCCGCCATTGACACAAGAACCGTCGGCTTCTTCTTGAGCGTAGGCGCGATTTCATCCAAAACAGCGCCTAAAACCTGCGGCTTTACCGCCAGAAATACAAAGTCCGCCCTAACGACCGCCTCTGTATTTGATGGAACAACCTGCGCACCCAACGCCACAGCCGCGCTCTTCGCCTTGTCCGCCTCTACGTCTGTAAAGCAGATATTCTCTCCGCCTACGACAACCGCCGCGCCTTTCATCAACGCGGTTCCCATGTTCCCACTGCCTATACACGCAATATTCATCGTTTCCTCCCACAGTCTTCGGCTGTTATTCCAAAATAGTGATTTCTACCCGCCGATTTTGAGCGCGTCCTGCATCAGTTGCATTGTCGCCAAGCGGTTTTGTTCCTCCCCAGCCCTTGAACAAGAACCGATCTTCCGCAATCCCCCGCGCGATCATTTCACTTATCATGCGTTTCGCGCGAAGTGTTGAAAGATTCATCTCCGCCGCGACCTGTCCTACGGACGCAGTATGCCCTTCCACTAAGAAAGTCCTATCAGGGAACTGTTTCAACGCTTGGGCGATGAGGTCGAGTCGTACGGCTTCCTGCGACAGGAATTCATCGGAATCTGGCTTGAAACGGACGTCTTTCATAGAGAGTTGTATTCCTTCTGGGAGTTCAACGATGTCTATGCCTTCAATAAGGGTGGACGGGATTTCCTCTTCAGTCTTTTTCGTCTGCTTGGCAAGAGTCGTAATGATCGCCTTCCTGTCCATGGGGATGATGTTCTCGGTGAAAATCAGGGTGAAGCCGCGAAACCTGACGGAAGAGCCGTCTTTCAAGAAGAAGGTCTCGTCAAGTTGGTCGCGCATGAATACGAGTAAGCCGTCTTTAACGCGGACGAGTATGTCTACATCGTGTACGTCTTGTATGCGTGTAAAATCCGCGTGGTCAACGCCGACTCCGCCGTTCTTGCTTGAGAACTTCGCTTTTATGCGGTAAACGTCAACGCCTTTGTACTCTTCAACGCCTTGATAGGTATATTCGGCGACGATAGGAACGATAGCCATCTGTCCTGAATTGAGCGGGTCAACGGCGCGTCTGCCTTCCGCAACCCACTTTGAGCCGAGCGGCGTTTTATTTGCCGGGAAAATAGGAAAATCACGGAAGCTAGGAAACCCGTTGTCTTCTTCCAATGTATAGCCGCCGTTGGCGCTTATGCGGAAACGGGCGGGGACTATGGCGTTCACCGCTCTGGCGCTCCGCCGCATATCGCGGAGGGTTTCCTCCAGAACGATGAAGTTACCCTGATACAGAAGCCCGTCTTCAGCCGCGCTGTCTTGGGTCGGCAAGATAGACGCCCTTGCCTCGTGGTAAACATGTCCTATATATTTCCCATTGTCATAGCGGGACCAATCCGAACGCTCGACAAACGAGTAGGGCGCGGACGCTTTCATAGGAGAGAAAACAGCGTCTTGCGCGGAAACAAAGCCGCAAATGAATAGTAAAGCCACAATAAAGCGATACATTCCCCAATCATACCAAAACACCCACATTTCCACAACCACCCGAAGGCTGTTTAAATACTTCACAATGGGTGTTGTCCGAAAAGGGGCGCCGCTTCCACTGTCCTGACGGTTACGCTTGTACACAAGCGGAACCTACTCGTTGTTTGAAGGTGGGACACGGGGCAGGCTTCGGGTGTCAGACAACTTCACAATGCTTGTTGTCCGGAAGGGATCGCCGCTGACCCCGACAGGCGCAGTATCTTAAAAGGTGTCAGTTAGATGCAGTACAATTTTGTTTTTCTTTAGTAATTTTATTTTTAACTTATTGGAGACGCCGACAAAATGTTCTCGCCGCCGCCTCCGTCTTTTCCCGTTTATTCTGTTCCAGTATGCCATACGTCGTCAGCATAGTATATGTATTCCGTATCGGTGAAATTATCCATGTTTATCCCAGCAGTTGCTTCCAATGCGCTTTTCGGACCAAAAGCAAACACGGTCTGTCCTTCTTTCGCGGAAACAAACGTCGAACCGGGGTAACCGCCGACATACACATCATCATAAAAAAGCATCATTGTTTCCGCCGGAATCGTTGTCGGCAGATCGGTAAATCCAGCATTCTGAAGAGATGCAAGCTTCGTCGCGTTTGTCGGTGTTTGAGGATGTCCTTTGTAAAACAAATTATACTCATCTCCGTAGCGTGTTTCTACCTGTTCGAGCAGATCGGGGATTAAGACCGCTCCTGTCTGGTATAGCGTTGAGTCTTGCTCGTAATTAGTATAAGTGCCGAGAAGCAGGAGCGTTTTTTTGCCGTTGCCTTGATCAAATTGCGCGGAAACGCTTTCGTTTTCAGCCTCTCCCCAGCGCAATTTCAGCATATATTCCAGCGCTTTCATTTCACCCCCCCCCCCCAGCTTTCACTGTAGCTACTTTCTGTCCGATTGTCCTTTCAACGATTTTCCCCTCGTCTATGAAGGCTTGCACCTCGTCCCGCAATGCTTCGGGCATAGCGTTTTTGAAGGCTTCGGCGTTATAAATATTCCACACCGCATTATCAAGATGATTAAGAACGGCGAGCGGGTAATACAAATCAAGCGGGAAACGCCCGTCAGGATGATTAAACAAATCAGCCCATGAGGTGCCGGCGGCGGCTCTTTTAAACGCCTCGTCAACGGCGGCGCAATCCGCGTCATAGAGAGCCTGCGCGTCCGTAACATCGGCGGCCGTGTATCGGTTTACCGGACCGTAAATCGCTCCGTCCAAATAGAGGTTTACCGTATACCTCGTTTCAGGTATCCCGTTTGCCGCCATGCCGTCTAAAATCAAACCCATCTCGCGGTCGCATAGATAAAGGTTAAACTTCGTTTCCCTGTCCGCCTGTACCCGAACAAAATTAATATACGCGGTTTTATCAACTGTGAAAAAATCGCCGTTTCCGGTCTTTACCGCACCGGGCAGAAGATACACATTTTCCGGCAGTTTGTCATAATCAAACGTATTTTTACGCTCAATGGCGACAAATGTGGGATTCTCGTTTATCTCAAAAATCGAAAGCGCGAAATCCAATACTGGATAGGTGGCGTTAATCATGGCGATGTTAACCGTTTCATAAAACGGAACTTCCAACAGTTCCTCGTCAGTATCCGAGCAACTCGCAAAAACCAGACAGAGTACCAATACTCCATTCAATAAAGCACGTCTTTTCATTTCTTTTCTCCTTTTATATCTGAAAAGCATTTGATATATAATGCTTATTGAACCCTTGTTCTAATAAGATTATATCCTTGTATGGATAATATATCCCTTTTGTTTTCTTGTCAAGCAATTTTTTCAAACAATTCAGCCTCAAGCGCGCATTACTTTGGTCTACATCGGATATACCACCCACATGGGCGGTATATCCGAAAAAGCCTCGCGCTGTTGCCTGTCCGACTAGGCTATCACGCGGCTTTGGATCGGCGACGGCGGTCCAAGTTTGCCCTTCTCGTTCTCCCAGCACAGCACGATGTAGAGCGTCTCGCCCAACTGCGTGTCCTCGAAGGTGAGTAACTCACGCGGGCGGGTGAGCAGTTTACTGCTGGTCAGCTCTTTGTGGGTTGTGGGCACGCTTCCACCCACCTTGTAGAAGGCGACCGCGCCGTTGTAGCGCGGCGGTCGGCTGGGGTGTTTCACGATGATTTGCAGGTATTCGCCGCCCTCCAGCGTGAAGGGAACCACCTCCGTGGGGTCAGGCACATCGGTGCGGATGTGGTCTTTTTTCTGAAGCCCGAAGTCCAGCAGGATTTCCGGGGTTACCGCTTCCAACGGGTCCGCGTCGAGGTAGGCTTTTTTGATCTTGCGAATGTTTTTCACCAAGTCCGCGCGCTTGTCGTTGCGGTTTTCGCGGTCAATCGGGCCCGCATTGGGAGCGTCGGCGGCATGACAAGCCGCGGTGTAGGTGGACAATTTCGTGGTGTTGTCGGTTACGAGCGCGGCGGGGATGCCCAGCACAGTCGCATAGGTAGTCGCCCCCGCATTGAAGGTGATGGCGAAAGCAAGGAATTCCGCGTGTGTGGCGGAAAAGACGTCATTACTCATAGATTACTCCTTTTGATTATTTGAAAAATAGTACACCTTTCTGGTGTGAAACGTCAACCCCTTTCGGAAGGAAATTATTACCGACATATCAGCAAAGCGTAAAGAGGAAAAGGACGAAGATCCATCCGAGGGACAAATGGGCGGCGGTGTCAGGGCGGCAGTGTCAGACGTGTCAAGGGCTTTCGCCGACGTGTCGGCAAAATTTTTCCTCTGAAGGAAAATCTTTTTCCTCCGAAGGAAAACTTTTTTCCTCCGAAGGAAAATTCTTTCTCTCTGAAGAGATTGTTTTGCCCTTATGAGAATAAGTCTTGCTCTGCAAAGGAAAAAGCCTGCCGATTGGAGAGTGGCTCATGTTAAGCGCAAAAACGTGGGATCACTGCGATTGTGGTAACGGGGGATAGTTGAGGGGGGTGGCGGAATACCCGCCCCTTTAAAACCTGCTGTGCGGGGGCGGGTATGGAGACAGGGGGGCGCACCACAGGGTGGACCGTGTGCCATCCTCCGTTTAGGGAAAGATGCGCCCCCCTCTTTATTTAGCCTCTATTTCTTTGTGTCGCTGGATTGAGTATAGGATTCGATGTTCTTTAGAATTGAAGCAAATCTCGTTTTTTCTATCAGGTCAATGAGTCGGGCTTCGGTAAAGCGTTTTGCCTCGTCGCTGAATGTGCCGAATGTGATACAGATGCCTTTACCTGCCTTGAGTTCCTTGAGATGCGACTGGAAATCCCGTAAGATCAGCTCGCCGACAACCCCCTGCGTTCTGATGAATCGAAACATGACGATGTCCGCCCATTTCGGGGTATTCACGTCCGCGGTTATGTCAATCCAATCGTTTCGTGTTACCGCAATGTCGGTGATTTTTACCTTAGCCTTGATGTGATACGCCATTACGACTTTTCGGCAGAGCGCCACAAAATCCGCGGAGGAACCCATCAGGAATATTTGAAGATTCTTATTGGAATTGAGTTCCTGATACTGAGTTATGAGTGCGGCAACGTCTTTATATGTCGGGTTGTCGTTATGTATCTGCCTTAAAAGAGGCAGGACTTTGGGGATGTCGTTTAGCGTTATGTAGCAGGCGGCTAATTTATAGCGCAGTTCCATTAGAATATCGATCTTTATGTCGTCGTGCTTCAGACCAATTTCAAAGTCTTCAATAGCTTTGTTGTATTGGCGTTGGTCTGTGTGGATATTGCCAGCGAAAAGCGACGCGCTTGCGCCCATTGCCGGATCCAGACGCAGGTGCATGAAAATCTTCAATGCCTGTTCTACCTGCCCCGCCTCAAAGTAACATTCACCCAGCACGTAGAGAGATTCTTTATTGTTCGGTTCAAGGTCTATAGCTTCACGGATGAAAGTCATAGCTTCCTTATGTTTGTTCATCTTGAAACAGGCATATCCCAAATATCGGAGATTCGCCGTATTTTCAGGGTTCGTAATGCGGGCGCTCTGGAGAAACGTTACCGCCTTCTCGTAATTATTCTTCTGGAACTCTAGGAAACCTAGGTTAAAATTGACTTCAAAGTCGCTTTGCTTTAATGAACGCGCCACAACGAGACTCTTATACGCTATATCCGTAAATCCCAGCTTCAAGGCGCATATACCATGGTTCAGATATACGGTGAATTCTTCATTACTACCACCTACTTCGGTGAGAGTTCCGTAAGCTTTGTAGGCATTTTCCCACGCTTCTTGATGATAATAATAACTCGCTATCGCGAGAAGGGCTTGAGGGTCCTTAGGATTTAGAGCAAGTCTCTTATTCGCCTCTTTGAAAGAGGCGACGACCCCCTTTGAAACTTTTCTACCGCCCCGGCCTGTTTTCATATGAGTCGCTATAAGTATAAATATAATAACAATAGTGATAAGCAAGATAGCAACAATAAGTAAAGGAATAAGCATAATTTTATTATCGGTAGATAATAAGAAACAGGCAAGTAAAATCTGTACCGTCTGAATGCCACCACAGGCAGGGCGCGGGCTGAAGGCGGTGGCTGACACCACTGCGGTCGCGCCACCTCGTAGTAGCCCCATGTCAGACACCACCGCGGTCGTCCACACCCCGCGCCCGCCCGTGTCTGACACCGCCGCGTTCGCCCACGCCCCGCGCCTACCCGTGTCTGACACCACTGCGTTCGCCCCCGCCCCACGCCCGCCTGTGTCTGACACCACTGCGTTCGCCTACGCCCCGCGCCTGCCCGCGTCTGACACCGCCGCGGTCGCGCCCCCTCGTAGTAAACCGATGTCAGAAACCACTGCGCGCGCCCCCGCCCCGCGCGTGCCCGTGTCTGACACCACAGCGGTCGTCGCCGCCCCGCGTCCGCCCGGGTCTGACACCACCGCGTTCGCCCGCGTCCCGCGCCTACCCGTGTCTGACACCACCGCGGTCGCCCACGCCCCACGCCTGCCCGTGTCAGACACCGCCGCGTTCGCGCTACCTCGTAGTAAACCGATGTCAGACACCACTGCGGTCGTCTCCGCCCCGCGCCTGCCCGTGTCTGACACCGCCGCGTTCGCCCTCGCCCCACGCCTACCCGCGTCAGACACCGCCGCGGTCGCCCGCGCCCCGCGCCTGCCCGTGTCTGACACCGAAGTGGTCGCTCACGCCCCGCGCCTGCCTGTGTCTGACACCGCCGCGGTCGCCCCCGCCCCACGCCTGCCCGTGTCTGACACCACCGCGTTCGCGCCACCTCGTAGTAAACCGATGTCAGACACCACTGCGCTCGCCCGCGTCCCGCGCCTACCCGTGTCTGACACCGCCGCGGTCGCCCACGCCTCCCGCCTGCCTGTGTCTGATACCGCCGCGGTCGCTCACGCCCCACGCCTGCCTGTGTCTGACACCGAAGCGGTCG
>JAISEA010000112.1 GCA_031264475.1 Treponema sp.
GACTCGGCTAACTGTCCGTGCGCGATTTTCATATCAATCAGTTCCTGAACCGCCTTTTCTATTTTCGCGGTGTTTGGTTTTTCGGAATTGGCGTTTGTATAGCGCGAGCGGATAGCCGCTTCGGAAACGTCCGCCAGCATTACCACAGCCGACTCGCGGGATCGCGGGGGCGGACCGGGATAAGAGAAGTCCTCGCGGCTTACATCTTGTTCTTGTTCCAAGGCTTTGTTGTAGAACCACTGAATAAGGGAAGTGCCGTGGTGCTGGGCGATGATGTCTATGACAGGCTTTGGGAGGCGCATACTCCGCGCCTTCTCCATGCCGAGTTTTACATGGCTTCGGAGGATGGTCGCCGAAAGGCGGGGGGGTATTTCATCGTGTTTGTTGTAGCCTGATTGGTTCTCGGTGAAGTATTCGGGGTGTTCGGTTTTGCCAATGTCATGGTAATAGCCTCCTACGCGGGCGAGGAGGAAGTTCGCGCCGATTTCTTCGCAAGCGGCTTCCGCGAGCCGCGCCACCATTACCGAATGGTTGTAGGTTCCGGGCGCGGCGGTGAAGAGTTTCTTGATGATGGGCGCGTTTAGGTCTGATAGTTCCATAAGACGGAACGTGGTTACCGCATTAAGCGCTTGTTCCAAAGGGGGTAAGAGCCACATTATGATCATCCCAGACGCTATGCCGTTGAACGCGGTCCAAAAAAGCACGAGCGGATAGTCAAATACGGAGGCGCGTCGTAAGAGGAGCACGCAGATCGTAGACGCGCAGTTCGCCGCCGCGATAAAAAGCCCCGCCTTCACGATGTCCATGCGCCATTGCGCGTTTCTTAATGTGTTTGACGCGGTGAGCCCAGAGGCTAACGCCACAATATACGCGGATATGTCGAAAGAACCGGTCAGAAACGCGGCGAGCGGTAGGGTTAATGCCCAGTATACCGCAAGGTTTGTGCTTATCAATACGGAAAAAAGCATGGTGATGAAGGCTGTGGGCATTATGATTGATATGGGGAAGTATACGGTGTTAAAAGGTAGATTCTTGGCTAAAGCCGCGCCTATGATGTAAAAGGCGGTGAGGGTTATTATGAGGTAGAGTTCGCTGTCCGATAGGTTTTTCCCGATACAACGCGAGTTGCTTAAAAACACAAAGAGGATAAAGAGCATGATAATGACCAATACACGTCCTATCGTGTTCGGCGCGTCTCGCACGGACGATGTTGTTTTGGTTTCCGTGAGAATCTCCATGTCTTCTTCGCTCACAAGAAAGCCTTTTCTGACGACGCGCTCGCCTTGTTCTATGACGAATGTCATGGGCTTTTCCGCAAATGCGTTGCGTCCCGCTACCGCGTCATCGAGTCGATTCAGATTTTCCAGCGGCGCGTCGGTGTTGTTAATGATAACGAAGACCGATACGGCAAAAGCCACGACCGCAAGTATTAAGGGGTACCGATGTACATCCGCGTCTATAAACGCCTTGCGGATGTGGGAGAAAAGGTTGGCTGTTGTTATCCTCTCATTTTTTTTCATTTTCATACTTCTCATAGGCTTGTATTATCTTCTTGATAAGGGGGTTGCGGACGACGTCTGTGGTGTGGAGATAGGCGAAGTAGATGCCATCTGTGTTTTTAAGCACGGCTATCGCGTGGAGCAAGCCAGACTCTGTCCGTTTCGGCAGGTCTATTTGGGTAACGTCTCCGGTAATAATGGCTCGCGATCCTTGCCCGATGCGCGTCAAAAACATCTTCATTTGTTCTTTGCTAGTGTTCTGCGCTTCGTCGAGGATTACGGCGCAGTCGTTCAAACTACGTCCGCGCATATACGCAAGGGGCGCTATTTCTATCGCCCGCGTCTCTTCCAATCGGCGTATGGTCTCAAACGGAGCAAGCGACTCCATTGCGTCTTGTAGGGGACGAAGGTATGGGTTAAGTTTCTGTTCCAAATCCCCGGGCAGAAAACCGAGGTTTTCACCAGCCTCAACCACGGGACGGGTTAAGACGAGTTTTCGTAGTTTTTTGGACAACACGAGCCTGAGCGCCTCGGCGACGGCAAGGTAGGTTTTGCCTGTGCCTGCCGGTCCCGCGCAGAAGCTTATGTCGTTCTCGCGCATTCCACGTATATATAACGCTTGGTTCTTGGAACGCGGGTGCACGCGCCGTCCGTTTGGGATATTAATAGCGGTTTCCCATATCATGTTCGGCTCTACGTCGCCTGCTAGGGTCTTCACGTATTCAGCCGAGGGGGTTTCGCCGTTCTGTACGGCTGTGGTGAGTGTATCTATAATGGTTCTGAATTTATCTTTCGCGCCAGAAGCGCCTTCTATATGAATTTCATTGCCCCGTGCGCTAACGCGCATATTCAACGCACTCTCAAGTGTTTTAAGATTTTCGTCATTCGCTCCGCATATCCGCGCCAAAACGACAGGATCGTCTAAAACAATGGTTTCTCTATTTTCCATTGAGTCAAGCTTATAGCACGAGCGATCGTAAGTCAAGAGGGCTAATCAATGCTTGAATTCGGCTCAAGCTCCATGGAAAACGTCGGCTCGTGGAGGTCCTGGATACCGTTAGCACTAATCGTTACTCGTTTGAAGGAGAGCGTTCTATCTGAATGTTCGACAACATAGGTTACGCGCGGCTTATCTTCGGGTCTCAATTCCAGCAGTTCCGTATCTTCAATGCAAAAGAAACTGTATACACCGGTTTGGACGTTTTCGCCTAACTTCAATTCATAGACGCCGTTTTTGGAGAAATTGATTCTCCCTATAACGCCGTTGTACGCGCTGTCGACGAAGGCTGAAACGTTCTTGACGAGCCGCGGCGTGGACGAAGATATGAAGTTCGCTTTTTTGTAAGAACCGTTCCAGCTCGCGTCTGTGCCGAGTTTAAGGCGTACGTCTTCAGAAACGCGGATACGCACGCTGTCGAGTGATTCAACGGCTATGTCTAAGGAGCGGCGTAGGGTCTGTACTGAAATGTTCTGGGTAGTTAAATAGAGTCCA
Organism: Treponema sp.; assembly: GCA_031264475.1. The sequence goes on from JAISEA010000112.1 coordinate 2,992, forward strand.
TAACGGGTCGCGCTGGAATTATGCCATGTAAAAACTTGTTGCGCATCGTCCGCATAGAATATGACTTCTTTGTTTTGCGGATCAAAATAGATGTATTGGCGGTTGTCAATGGAACCGTCCTGCGAAGTCCAATACCACAAGCCGCTGACGAATTGCTCGAATGAACGGGTTCCCCCGTTCAAGACGTGGCGGAGTTCTTGCTCTTCTATTTGTCTACCCGGTATGCGAGTCAGTTTGTCTTGTCTATATTCGCCAATGTCGTCATCGTAAACATAAGAGACCTCAATCAAATCCAAAATATTAGTAGATTCTACATCTCTTCCATAGGCGGTTATGGGGTAAGGGCGGCTGTTTGCTATACCCGATTGATAGGCTTGGCTACGCTCGACCTCATTAACCGTGATACTGCCTTCTATGCGAAGGTCAGCGATCTTGCGGAATGGTTCCACGCCTTCGTCCTTTTTAAAAACAATCAAGACGAATTCACCCTCTGGGTTCATACCGCTCAAGAGAACGCTGGGTATATGGTCGCCTGTGAGGTCTTGTATATACAGATCAATAGTCCCCGGACGAATAACCATAGTCTCAACGCCCCAGACTCGTTTATATGTCTGGGACTCTTCGTCAAAATCTATATAGGTAATATAAATGGGGCTGTCTTCTTGTAGACGGTTCCTATAAGCTATGACTTGCTCTTCCTGAACATCGTCGTCGAAGTTATCGTCCAGAATCGTTACAAGAATTTCATCGTCCTTCAGGGCGACTTTTGACAAGGCGCTGTCCCTGTATGCGACGTTTTCGTCAGACGTAAAGGTTTCGGATACAGCGTCCGCCTCTCCACGCTCAATGACGCGAGTCTGCTTAATTTCCTTTGTCTCCAGCGAGTGAAAGAAACGACTCGGAAAGAGCGCCAGCACGGTTATAACACCGCCGGTCAACAAAAAAACAACCGTCGTCAAGATATGCGACATTTTTATTCTCATATATAGCCTCTCTTTATTAGCCCGCGGACAGGTGTAGTACTGCCTGCCTAAAAAGTTCTTTTTCTCTTTCCGCCGCGTCCAAATCAGGCGGGAGAATCACAGCCGCTCTTGTAATAGCGGCTGTTACGGCGCGTTTATCGTAGCCCATCGCGGTAAGGGCTTGAATCATATCAGCGTATGGGGAGACTTCCTCACGTTGTTCTGGAGTATGGGAGAGTTTTCCTTTCAACGCTAAAAGCATTTTCTGCGCGGTCTTCTTCCCAAGTCCGGGTACTTTTTCGAGCCGTCCCATGTCTTCGGAATCAAGGGCGTTTTCCATATCCTCTTGCGATATGCTTCCCATTATTTTGACTGCGCCCTTGGGTCCTATGCCGTCTACTTTAAGTAGTTCCAAAAACGTCTTCCGTCTTATCTCGTTACAAAAACCGAAAAGCCGCATACCGTCTTCTTTATGGTAAAGCCACGTCCACACCTGAGCGGTTTCGCCTACGTCAGGCAGAGCCGCATTGTCCGTGGCGGGCACAATGACGTCCCATTCCACGCCGCCTGTTAAAATAAAAAGCGTATCGCCTTTCTTTTCAGTAATAATGCCTTGAATACTATTGAACACTTATTTTCGTTAGCCTCAAGCTGTATTATAGAATATAAAAGCGTCGTCTGTCAACGTTCCCGCGTTTCTAAAACACCCCAAGGGTGCGTCGCAAG
>JAISEA010000078.1 GCA_031264475.1 Treponema sp.
GGCATATTGTAATGAATCACAAACGACACGTTTGACTTATCGATTCCCATGCCAAAAGCGTTAGTCGCAACCATGACGGTCTTTCGGTCGTAGAGAAAATCATCTTGATTCTCCCGTCGTTCCGCGTCTTCAAGTCCCGCGTGGTATTTCGTAACCGCGAATCCTTTGTTTGCAAGCGTTTCCCATACCTTTTCGACGGTTTTTCGCGTGTTACAGTACACGATACCGCTTTGGCTGTCGCGCGACTTCAGGTAGCTCAAGAGCGCCGTAGTCTTATTAGCGGGCTTTTGAACCGCGAAGTAGAGGTTCAGCCTATCAAAGCCTGTGGTAATAGCAAATGGCTCGCGCAGTCCTAATAAGGAAAGGATGTCTTCCTTGACTTTAAGCGTGGCGGTCGCGGTGAATGCGGCGATGATAGGTCTTTGTGGTAATCCGTTGATGAATTCGGCGATACGCAGGTAACCCGGTCTGAAGTCATGTCCCCATTGGGAGACGCAGTGAGCCTCGTCAACGACTACCATCACCGCCGACTGTACGTCGGTAAGCGCTTGAAAGTTCTCTTTGAATAGGCGTTCTGGAGCGATATAGAGGATATTGCATTGTCCGCTATAGAGTCGTTGGATGGTTTCGCCGTATTCTTCGCCTGTCAAGGAACTGTTGAGGCAGAGGGCTTCAACGCCGACGTCTCTGAGCGCGCGCACCTGATCCTTCATCAGCGAGATAAGCGGAGAAATGACGATGGTAAGTCCCTTCATCAAAAGCGCGGGTATCTGGTAACAGAGCGATTTACCCGCACCGGTCGGCATGACCGCAAGCGTGTCTCTGCCCGCGAGAATAGCGTCCATAACAGGCTCTTGCCCCGGACGAAAGGTGGTATACCCGAAATAATCTTTAAGTATGGCGTGTTTGTTCTGCAAGATATAGACAGTTTACCCGAAAATCAGCGTCTTTACAATCATACGAAAAACCCCTCCCAAGCCTTGTTCTCTTGAAAAAAAGCTTAATTTGCGGTATAGTACAAATACCATGATAAAGAAATTAATATTACCGCGTATATGCGGGCTGTTTGTGCTATATTCGACAGTGTTCGTTCTTTTAGTGATGATGCAATTCACCAAATACGGTGAGTTCAACAGGCGTATCGGAGACCTTGAAATAAACGGTCAATACCGAAGGGATTCCGATAACGGGAATGACGCGCTTGGATCCGAGTGGGCGCTTACGGGTAGACTGACTGTTGTGTTTAATGGTATGGAATTCGATCTGAAAAAAGGTATGATTTCTTCAAATGGCGAAAAGACAAGTATCCAGACGATGCTCATGACCGTTTCAGATAATTCGGTATCGTTCCGTTTGCCGGGGGGAGTCATTACTTTCTCTGTCAACGACGATCAAGCTCTGAATATAAAGGCAGACCTTGGTAGCAACTCTGAATTGGAGATTCCCTATAAGCCGCTAAGAACGGCGCATATTCAGAATAACAACGGGCAATTTATCGTTATTTCAGATAAAGGGAGTTACACCTTCAACAACGCGCGGGTATCTACGGAACGGCAGACTCTCATCCTGACTGGCGATAGTCCATCCGTGTCCTATGCAAGACTTCCTACCGTTGAACCTGTCGTCGCCTTTTCAGGATTACCAGAGATGCCTACCTTTGATCCCAATGATTTCGTCATCGAGAACGGTCGCGACGAAAGTAACTTTAATAAAGCGGTCGATCAATGGCGGGACAGGGTGTTTTCCCTGTGGGACGGAACAATAGCTACGGCAAACGATGAAAGGCTGGTAGCGGCTTATGAAAGCGAGGCGATCTCCCGTGGAACATACGGGCGCGCCACCACCGCTCCAACGACTTTCCTTAACGGTAATGCGCGAACCTTTGTTACTTCCGTGTTTTTCGGAAGAACTGACACGGCGCTCCGCTCAATGACGGCTGATCAAAGGGACACGGTCAATCGGTTGAGTCAGCAAATAAGGGACAAATCTTTTGATTTCTTCAAAGAGCCGCACCCGATAGAATGGCTTGCTGTGCGCGGCTATGCCACTAACGTTGACAGCGCGGGCGAATGGATTCTGTCCATTGACCCGTCCGCCGTGATTCCAGACAACATACCGGGTATTCTCGAAGGATACGCCGATTGGAATATGTTCCACCCTGAGCGGGATAACCCGTTCTTGAAATTCCGCGCCCGCGTCCTATCGCTTATATCCGCGGGCATACGGAAAAGCGCTAATGGTCAGCAGGTTTTCGTGTTCAACGCCGGAGTCGCGGACATGGAATTCAACATCCGTTTAGGAAAAGCCCTCGCCGTTTTTGCGGGAATCATCGGCGAAGCAGATTGGGCTAACGCGGGACGCTCTATGGTACTCTCTGTTCTCTCCCTTACAGACGAAAGAACAGGAACGATCCCGAAAGAACTACTCGTTTCCGACATTTCTACCGATGCGCCGCCGACTTCCACCGCGTCCAGCAGAGTCGCCGCGGCGGTCGTCTATGACATACTGAGACCGAGTGGAAATTACCCGCACGCCGCCCAAATCGCGTCTGGCTCTCAACCTGTATGGGCATGGACAGCCGCGTCTATAATAACCGCTACTTCAACCGGCGCTTCATTGGACATCTTCGTCTCTTTTCCCCAAGACGAGTCTCATTTCATGCTCATTCGGGGTATAAGACCCGGATTCAGGCGCCTGCAACTTTACAATATGGATTATCGTACAGCCAGCGATTTTGAACGCTGGGATTCTTCTGGATGGTCGTATTCCACGTCGGAGCAAACGCTCTTGGTAAAAATGAAACACCGCTCGACCGCGGAACACATCCGAATATTTTGGTAAGTTAAATAACCGCAGATCAGAGAGACGAATACGTGATCCGCGTATTCGTCTCTACACTTATTACAAGTCGAGTAGATACTGGTTCAAGACATTTTCAAGATACTCTTGTTTGCCGCTGGTGAAGCCGAAGGAGCCGTAGTCAGAACCGAGCTTGGCAAGAGCTTCGAGGGAGAGTTCGCCTTTGGCGAATTGAGCGCCGTCGCCCGAATCGAATGAAGCGTAGCGATCATTGATGAACTTCTGAATCTTACCGTCTTGGATTATGCGCTGGGCGACGGTCAGTCCAACCGCGAATGTATCCATACCGCCGATGTGCGCCTCGAAGAGGTCTGACGGATCAATGGAATTCCTGCGGATTTTCGCGTCAAAGTTAAGCCCGCCGGTCGTGAAACCGCCCGCTTTGTGTACCGCGAGCATGGCGAGAGCGGCTTCGTAGTAGCTGGAAGGGAATTGGTCAGTGTCCCAACCGTTGATATAATCCCCACGATTAGCGTCTACAGAACCGAAGAATCCAGCCGCGACCGCGGTTTCAAGCTCATGGGCAAAATCGTGTCCGGCAAGTTCCGCGTGATTGGCTTCGATGTTGAGACGGAAATCTTTTTCAAGCCCATAGTTGCGGAGGAACCCGATGACGGTTTCCGAGTCGTAGTCGTACTGGTGCTTAGTCGGCTCGCAGGGTTTCGGCTCAATGTAAAACACGCCCTTAAAGCCCTGTTTGCGCGCGTAATCCCGCGCAAGGGTGAGGAATTGAGCCAAGTGGTCTTTTTCCTTCTTCAAGTCCGTGTTGAGCAGGCTCATGTAACCTTCGCGTCCGCCCCAGAATGTATAGCCCTGACCTCCGAGTTCGATAGTAGCGTCGATGGCGGCTTTTACCTGCGCCGCGGCGAGAGCTACGATGCCGAATTCAGGGTTGGTCGCACCCCCGTTCATGAAACGCGGGTGCGTAAAGAGATTGGCGGTGCCCCAGAGGAGCTTCACACCGGTCGCCTGTTGGCGTTCTTTGGCTCTTGCGGTCCACGCCTGTAGGTTTTTTTCGCTCTCCGCGGGGTTTGCGCCCTCTGGCGCGACGTCTCGGTCGTGGAAACAGTAGAATTCCGCGCCTAACTTGGTGATAAACTCAAAAGCCGCGTCCAATTTGTGTTCTGAAGCCTCTATTGGATTCTTCGCGTCTGCAATCCAAGGGTGCGGATGAGTAGCGGCTCCGAAAGGATCGGCTCCGTCCGCGCAGAAGCTGTGCCAATAGGCGATAGCGAAGCGGAGATGATCCTTCATCTTCTTGCCGCCTACTATCTTTTCCGCGTCATAATACTTGTAAGCCAAAGGGTTGTCGCTCTTCGGCCCTTCGTACTTGATTTTTCCAATGCCTGGGAAGTATTCTTTGCTTCCCACAAAATAATCGGCCATAATGCCTCCAATTAAAAGATTTTATTTAGTATACAATGAAATGAATAGAAAAGAATAGGGGATTTTTCTTTGTTGAAAAACATTGTAAAAATAAAAAGAATGAATTATTATAATCATACAGGAGGAAAATATGGGAAATAACATCTTTTTGAAATCATTGAGGATTCATTTTTTTACATCTTTTTCAATGCTGGAAAAAATTATAGAACTATGTCCCGATGATTTATGGAATTGTAAAAAATCAGGTTTTGTGTTTTGGAATCAATTGATACATACTTTCGCTGGAATGTACGTCTGGTTGAGGGAAGAAGAAATGACTTCCATTCCATTTTCACAAGTCAATGGGAAAAATGTTCCCGTCGAATTTGAAAAAGACCCTGACATACTATTAACAAAAGAAGAAATTATACAATGTTGTAAAGAAACGAAAGAAATTGTGGAGAAATGGTTTGATGAAAAAGATGATGATTGGTTGAAACTGCCGTATAAACCATACAATAAGATAACAAATTTTGACATAACGGCAGGTCAAATAAGGCATTTGATGTATCATATAGGGCATTGTGAGGCAATATTCAGGGAAAATGGAATAGACACAGGGGAATATTTAGATTATTACGGCTAGAAAAATATAATGCAGGATAAAAAATAGAAAAACCCAGCCTAAACTGTACATAACAGGTCTATATATGCAGAAGCCGCCTTACGGTGGCTCGGTCTACGGTTTGCCTAGCTCATTCCGCTACGCTCCATTCCCACGCTTCCCTCACTAAATCCACTTCCGCACTAGATAAATCTAGTTCTGAACTACTTAAATCTGGTTCCGCACTACTTAAATCTGGTTCTGAACTACTTAATCGGAGTTCCGAGCTAGATAAATCTGGTTCCGAGCTAGATAAATCTGGTTCCGAGCTAGATAAATCTGGTTCCGAGCTAGATAAATCTGGTTCCGAGCTAGATAATCGGAGTTCCGAGCTAGATAATCGGAGTTCTGAGCTAGATAAATCTGGTTCCACACTAGATAAATCTGGTTCCGAGCTAGTTAAATCTAGTTCTGGATTAGTTAAATCTAGTTCCGAGCTAGTTAAATCTAGCTCTGGGTTAGTTAAATCTAGCTCTGGACTACTTAAATCTAGCTCTGGATAGAACAGTCGGAGTTCCAAGCAGAACAGTCGGAGTTCCAAGCAGAGTTATCGGGGTTCAGAGCAGAACAGGCGGAGTTCCAGATAGAATAGTCGGAGTTCTGATATAGAACAATCAGAGTTCCGAGCAGAACAAACAGAGTTCCAAGCAGAATAAACGGAGTTCCGAGTAGAACAAGCGGAGTTCCGAGTAGAACAATCAGAGTTCCAAACAGAATAAACAGAGTTCTGAGCAGAACAGTCGGAGTTCCGAACAGAACAGTCGGAGTTCTGAACAGAACAATCAGAGTTCTGAGTAGAACAATCAGAGTTCTGAGTAGAATAAACGGAGTTCCAAACAGAACAAACAGAGTTCGGAGCAGAACAGTCGGAGTTTGGAACAGAACAAACAGAGTTCGGAGCAGAACAAACAGAGTTCTGAGCAGAACAGTCGGAGTTCGGAATAGAACAATCGGAGTTCTGAGCAGAACAATCAGAGTTCGGAACAGAACAATCGGAGTTCTGAGCAGAACAGTCGGAGTTCGGAACAGAACAATCAGAGTTCCGAGCAGAACACGCCGCCCGTACTCAATACGCGGCAGACTTCGTTGATTTCATATTTGCCGTTGCGGTTGAGAACAATGTCGAAAGATGCGTCCGGGAAGGGGAGGAGACAGTCGCCGGTGGAGTATTTGACGCGGACGTGCGCGTCTTTGACGTTCCAGATTTGCTCAGGCGCATTGGACGGAAGTCTGTCCACAAACGCGATGCGTGGAAGAAGGCTGGAGAGGTAGTTGAGGAACTATTGCATCATAAACAGACAAAGCTTTAAGCAGTCCGTCATTTACAACGGCGGGAATGGATATTGAATAATTCTGTAAAAGAAAAAACCCGCGCCTTGGCTCGGGTTTTATAGCTACTATATGGGGGGAAAGGGGAATTTATAATTTCGTGAGAGACGGAATAATAAACGCCGTTTTATCAAATAGCGTCTGTGGAGACAAGCACCGTATTGAACGGGTTACAATATCCACTTTCATTCTTTCACTCATAATTTACCACGCAGAAGAAATCGTCTTTAGAACGCCGATAATTGGCTCAAAAACGACGACTTCTGAATAGACGGAAGCCTATTTTTTGTCGGATGCTTCCGCGTTTGCAGTTTCCACTGCCGCCGTTTCGTCAGACGCAGTCGAAGCGCCTCCCTTGGCGAATTTCACCAACGCCATGACTTGGTCACCCGAAGATACGAGCCGTACATTCTCTCCCAAAGGGACATCCCTGACGTGTATGGACTGATTAACTCGCAGATCGGAAATGTCAATCGTGATACGCTCTGGTAGGTCTTTAGGCAAACACTCAACTTCAATTTCGTGAAGGGGAAGTTCCAGAACGCCGCCGTCCCGCACTCCAGTCGGATTACCATGAGCGTGAACATGCACCTTCGCCCTCAATAAAACGTCTTTCTCTACTTCGTAAAAGTCTACGTGTAGAATACAACCGTCTGTGATGGTACGCTGGGTATCTTTCACAAAAGCATCATATGATTTACCGTCAACTTCCACCTGAACTATGGAAGTTGCGGAGATATTCTTTGCTCCGGCAGAAAACTGTTGCGCATCAATATCTATGGATAACGCCTTGCCGCTCCGTCCATAAATGACAGCGGGAATACGCCCCGCTCTCCTAATCCGTCGTGCATCAGCCGACCCTTTACCTACTCGTTTATTTGCCGTTAATACAACATTTGCCATAAAAACTCCTAGTTTCTATTTTAAAAATAAAAAGAGGTTCAATAGAAGTATAGTAAAATAGTTATCATTACGAAGAAGCTTAACAAGCTTTCATCCTTCGCTCACTATTTCCTATTTGTTTCTATTTTACCTTTTGTTACACTGGGACGACAGGATTCGAACCTATGCATGCCGGAGCCAAAACCCGGTGGCTTACCACTTGCCTACGTCCCATTATAGTCGGTATGCAGAGAAATTTCTGCATACCTGTATATATTTAGTAATTAAATTTCGACTGAGGTATCGTCCACATCGCCAGAGTCATATTTGTCCAATATCTCCTTTTGCAATTCAGCCCGGAATTCGGGATTTATAGGATGCGCTACATCCTTGTATTCCCCTGAACTGGTTTTCCGGCTAGGCATTGCAACAAATGCACCACTTTTGCCTTCGATGATTTTTACGTTGTGAACTACAAAACAATCATCAAACGTAACGGTAACATAGGCTTTGAGTTTCCCCTCACCCGCTATTTTGCGGATTCTTATATCTGTCGTTTTCATGACGCTCTCCTCTATACTAAAGCTGTTTTTACTATATCACAACTATTTTTAAATTGCAAGGGGTAAAATGTGCGTGCTGACGATTTTTGCACTTTTTTCTAAATTCTTGAGAGCCTTTTTCACGCTCTCTTGCTCCGCAAAATCTTCCATATCCGACCGTCTCTGCCATATTCCAAAACAGCATGACCCGGATCCGGACAACCCGCAAAAGTCAGCGGCTTCCAAAGCCGTCAACATAACCCGATACGCATCTGCATGCTCCCCTTCTAATAGAATTGGCAAAAAATCATTGACAAATCGCCATTCTGAAAGCGATTTATCAAGCATCTCGACAATTTCCTTCTCTCCATCAGGTACGGACAGTCCTTCGATTCCTATAGTTTGCCTTTTCTCGTCAAGGCAGTGGAACGCCTTTTCAGTCCTGCTCTCAAAACCCGGGTAAATGATGGACGCAAATAGTTCCTGCCGTAGGCAGATAGGGCTGACCCGTTCGCCTCTTCCTGTAATAAACGCAGGCGTTTCGTACAGGAAGAAAGGCACGTCACTTCCCAACTCGGCGGCAAGATCGGTCAGCGCCGTTAATGGCAATTCCGTATGGGTCATGGCGTTCAGTGTCCGTAATACAGCCGCCGCATTTGATGATCCACCACCCAATCCCGCACCCACCGGAATCCGTTTCTCCACGAGAATATGGATACCCCCGTCCCAGCCGGTCCTCTTGCGGAAAAGTTCCGTAGCTCTGAAAACCAGATTTTCCTTTACCGGAATCGGCTTATGAGAAACTTTCCAGTCTATCGTTACGTTGACTCCGCGGCTGTTAAGCTCGAAAGTCAGCTCATCTCCAAAGGCAAGTGGAAGAAACACGCTCTCTATATTGTGAAAGCCGTCCGGTCTTTTGCCTTTCACGCGGAGATGCAGGTTAAGCTTGCAATATGCCGTTATCTTTACCATAGCTCCAGAATATATATAATAAAAGTAAAAAAAGTCAAGTTGCTTAAAAGAATAAGCGTCAGTGTTTATGAGGATTGTCAAGTAATATTTATAAATATATAGTTAAGTTTTTAATTGTGAATTGCATAGATAGACGCAAATTTTGCATTGTAAATTGTACTTCAATTTGTGAAAATCAAGTTCTCCAAAAACAAATACATAATCTGGATTTTATTTGTCTGCCATGCTATCGTACTTTGAGACTAGAAATTCTTTTTTTTAATTTTTAAAAAGTCCGTAAATTTTATGACAATCCTCTTGACAAATTTATTTTTTTATTATAAAGTATTATTTCAATTGCCCTTGTAGCTCAGTCGGCAGAGCATATCCATGGTAAGGATAAGGTCAACGGTTCAATTCCGTTCGAGGGCTTGCCCAGGGAGGTAAAGAATGGCAACGAAAAAGACGGCTGTGGAACTTATCGCACTCCAGTGTGTGGAGTGTAAACGGAAAAATTACACCACAAAGAAGAATCGTAGGAACAATCAGGAAAAGTTTGAATTTAAGAAGTATTGTCCGTTTGATCGCAAGCATACTATCCATAAAGAAACGAAAATCAAGTGAGACAGTTTTCAGGTAACGTGTTTTCGCGCTTTGCCGAGAATTCTGTGCCTTTGTCAGAGTAAGTCAATTAGGCCAGTAGCTCTAATGGTAGAGCGTCGGTCTCCAAAACCGAATGTTGTGGGTTCGAGTCCTACCTGGCCTGTATTTTGCAGTGATATAGAGAATAACTCGTTGGTTGAAAGATTGTCGTTAAATTCTCAAACTAAAATATCATTTACTATTCTCTATAAAATTAAAGGATAATTATGGATACCGTAAAGAAGAAGAAGGTAAATAAAATTGTCTCGTTTGCGAAAGAGTCTTACGCTGAACTTAAGAAAGTTGTATGGCCCAGTCGTGAGGATGCTATAAGTTCTGTGAAGGTTGTTATAATTTCTACTGTTATTATAGCGATGGTTCTGGGACTTATTGATGTTCTGCTCCTACTCGGTATGCAGGCGATTTTCTAATTTTGGTCGTTCCGGAAATTTTGTTTCACCGGGACATTCTAGCGTTTGTGGTATAATGCTGTAAATGCTCCGTACTTTTAATAGGAAAGATATGGCTATAGGCTGGTATGTTCTCCATGTTTATTCAGGTTTTGAGAATAAAATAGAAAAGACTATTCATATTATGCTCTCCGTGGGTAAACTTGACTCGAATATTGTGAAAAACGTTAAGGTACCGAATGAGTCTATTGTGGAGATAAAGGATGGGAAAAAACGTACCCAAACGCGGAAGTTTTTGCCCGGTTATATTCTCATTGAAATGGACCTTCCGGATGACGGATGGAAAGAGGTATGCCTGAAGATCAGGCAAATAAATGGCGTGACCGCCTTTGTAGGAACCCTTCCAAACAGAAAACCGCAGCCTTTGTCGACTGATGAGGCGCGGGCTATTCTCCAAAAAACAGGTGAAATCAAAGGCGAAAAACCATCGCGCTCCTTACTATCCTTCAAGCAAGGCGAACAAGTCAAAATCGTTGGAGGTCCATTCGAGTCTTTCGTTGGTCTCGTCGAAGAAATCAGCCCAGAAAAGAGTAAGCTCAAGGTTATGGTCGGCATTTTTGGTAGAAATGCACCTGTTGAGGTGGATTTTTCACAGGTGGAAAGGGTATAGTATAGAATTAGAGAAAGTTTTTGTTAGTAAACGAAGTCTGTTAATTTCAGACAACTTCAATAATAACAATATTCTTTAATTCCAAATAGAGATGTAGGAGAAGTTTAATAGACTTCGCTCGACCTGGACGGTAAGCTGAAAAACAAATCGCCAGGTATTACTACAGAGGAGAAAATATGGCAAAGAAGAAAGTCGTTATGCAAATCAAACTACAGTGTCCGGCAGGCAAGGCAATGCCTACGCCACCGGTTGGTCCGGCACTCGGTCCTCATGGGGTAAGTGCTCCACAGTTTGTTCAGCAGTTCAACGACCGAACAAAGATGATGGAGCCGGGGCTAATTATCCCTGTGATTATTACTATCTATGCTGATAAGTCGTTTACTTTCATTCTGAAAACACCACCTGCGTCTGTCTTAATCAAGAAGGCGGTGGGTATCGAACACGGTTCCAAGGAATCACACAAGGTCAAAGTGGGCAATCTTCCCAAGTCAAAACTTGAAGAGATCGCTAAACTGAAGCTTCCAGACCTGACAGCGAACGATCTTGACGCGGCGATGAAAATTGTTGCCGGTACAGCTCGTTCGATGGGTGTGGAGGTGGAAAAATGAAGCACGGTAAAAAATACCGCGATGCTGTCAAAAAATATGACAGAGCGGCGATATTCGACCTTCAGTCCGCTTTCGACTTGGTGAAATCTCTGGCTTACGCGAAGTTTGATGAAACTATCGACATTTCCATCAAGTTGAACTTGAAAAAGAGTCAGTCTGTGCGCGATACAGTGATTGTGCCTAACCAGTTTAAAGCGGAAAAGCGTATCCTGGTATTCTGTAAGCCTGAAAAAGAAGCGGAGGCAAAGGATGCAGGCGCGGTTTTCGTTGGTTCAGATGACCTCATTGCTAAGGTGAAAGATGGCTGGCTCGATTTTGATGTAGCAGTCGCTACGCCGGATATGATGAGAGACGTGGGCAAACTCGGTATGGTACTGGGTAGGCGTGGGCTTATGCCTAATCCGAAAACCGGTACCGTTACCTTTGACCTCAAGGGTGCGTTATCCGAACTCCGCAAAGGGCGTACGGAATTCCGTGCTGATAAAACCGGTGTGGTGCACCTGGCGATTGGTAAGTTGTCCATGGATAATGCAAAACTCGTGGCAAACGCAAAAGTCGTTGTTGTAGAAGTTAAACGCAAAAAGCCAACCGACGCAAAAGGTGATTTTATCACCAGCGTTTCTGTGGCATCTACTATGGGACCTGGTATCTGGGCCGCGGTGAAAGATGAATAGGAAGTTGGAGTTGTTTTTTGTTACAGAGTTTTGCTTAAATTCGGCAAGCTTTGGTTGCTAATGAAAAACCTATCCCCTTCTTTTACTTTTTCTAATAAACAAGGAGAAATAATGGCAATTTTAGCAAAAAAAGAACAGGAATACAAGGTTAAGGCGATAAACGAGTTGGAGGAAGCGTTTGAATCTGCACAGGATTTCATCTTCGCTGATTACCGAGGGTTGACGGTGGAGCAAATTATGGAGTTGCGACGACAGTTGAGAGCAAAGAATGCAGTATTCAGGGTTGTGAAAAACAATTTCGCCCGCATAGCCTTTGAGCGACTTTCTACGTCGGACGTATCGCCTTACTTGCTAGGTCCTACGGCTGTGGCTATTGCGTCGCAGGACTCAAATGAAGTGGCAAAGACGTTGTTTGATTTTATGAAGTCAGTGTCCTGTCTTAAAGTAAAAGGCGGCTTGGTTAATGGTACGGTTTACACAGACAAACAAGTTGAGGAGTTTTCCAAACTCCCCGGTAAGTTGCAACTTGTTTCTATGCTTATGTCTTGTATGAACGGATCTGTACGCAACCTTGTCAGCGCGTTGAATGACATCAACGCTCGCCTTGTCCGCACGGTCAAAGCGGTGGCGGATAAAAAAGCCACCGGTTGAAAATAGGGAGTAAGAGATTACAGAGTCGAGAGTAGGTTATGTTAGCAAACAAGCTTGTCTTTCAAGCAATGTTCAGTAACAAAATATACTCTCAACTCCCGACTTTTAATTCCTAACAATCCCTTGTCAGACTTCACGTAACTGTCCTCTGTCAAGGAAAAGCCCCCATCTGGGGAAAAATTTTATTTTTAAGGAGAAGATAATGGCAGTTAGTATTGACGAGATTTTGGAGACGATTTCTTCCATGACTGTTTTGGAGGTTTCGGAACTGGTTAAGAAAATGGAGGAGAAGTTTGGTGTTTCCGCGGCGGCCCCAGTGTCGGTCGCTACAGTTGCCGGTACTGCGGCGTCCGCGGAGCCTGTTGAGGAAAAGACGGAATTCAACGTCCTTCTTAAGGCGTTTGAGGCCGATAAGAAGATAGCCGTCATCAAGGATGTCCGAGCCGTTACCGGTCTGGGGCTGAAGGAAGCCAAAGATTTGGTGGAAGGTGTGCCGAAATTGCTCAAAGAAGGCATATCCAAAGAAGATGCTGAAAAGATCAAGAAGTCTGTTACCGAAGCCGGTGGAACGGTGGAAATTCAGTAGTTGGGTTTTTAGAGAATAGAGGGGTTGGGAATAGGGGTTATGTTAGCAAACAAGATTTATTTTTTCAAATAATGTTCTGTAACAGAAATCTATTCCCAATTTCTAACCCTCTATAAATCTTATTCCTTTTCTTTTAAAAAATTATAAACAAATACAGTAGAGGGAACCGTGGATAGAAGAGATAAAGAAAGAATTCTTATCGGAAAAGATATCCAAAATGGAGTTGATCCGAAAGATGTGATGGAAATGCCGGACTTGATTGATATTCAACTTTGCTCTTATGAGCGATTCCTGCAAAGGGAGCGGCTGAAACGAGGCGAAAAACTGGAGAATCAAGGGCTTGAAGAAGCTTTTCGTACGACATTTCCTATCATCAGCCAAAATGAAGAGACAGTTCTTGAATATGAATATTACAGCCTTGACGAAGAAGGAGTTAAATTTAATGAACAGGAATGCCATCAAAAAGGACTCACTTATGCTATTCCTCTTAAAGCGCGTATAAACCTCATATTTCAGCAAACTGGTGAAATTCGACAAAAAGACATTTACATGGGTGATATCCCCATTATGACAGAACATGGAACCTTCATCATCAACGGAGCGGAACGCGTTGTTGTGAGTCAAATTCATCGTTCACCCGGTGTTATCTTTAACCATGAAAAAGGTATATTTTCCTCGCGCATCATTCCCTACCGTGGGTCGTGGCTCGAATTCGAAGTTGATCAGAAGAAGGAAATGATTTATGCTAAAATAGATCGTAAGAAACGTATCCTTGGCACCATATTCCTTCGCGCTCTGGGATACGGTTCTCGCGAGGAGATAATCAAGAGTTTCTACAAGACAATGTCTTTTGAAATAAAGGATGATGAAGAAACCAGAGTGAGAATTTCCGGTAAGTTGCTTGCGGCGCCGGTCTGGATTAGCGCGGATGAAAGCGATGAAACCACGGTCGATGGTAGAAAAAAACTCTATAAAGCTGGTGAAAAGATGCATCCCCATAATGTAGATAAGCTTTTGGCGCATAGTATTCAAGCGGTGGAAATAATAGACTTTGAGGCAAAAGACTCCCTTAATTCCCCCATAATTTTGAACTGCTTTGAACGGGAGGAAATCAGATATCCGGAAGACGACCCGACGAAAGATGAACCGACGAAGGAAACATCTATCAGTGCAGTTCACAATGCGCGAATGCCCGGGGATTCAATCACTGTGGAAGCCGCGGAAAAAGATCTTATAACTCTTTTCTTCATGATGCAGCGCTATGACCTCGGTAAGGTAGGGCGTTACAAGCTTAACAAGAAATTCAATCTCGGAACGCCGATGGATACCTTCACATTGACCAAAGAAGATATCATCGCTACGATGAAGTTCCTCATTAAAGTCTACATCGGCGAGGAAAATATAGACGACATCGACCATATGGGTAATCGGCGCGTGCGCTCTGTAGGTGAACTTATGACTGTTGAAATGAAAACTGCCTTTACGCGCATGGAGAGAATAGCCAAAGAGCGTATGAGTCTCAAGGAAATAGAAACTATCAAGCCTCAAGATCTTATCTCTATCAAGCCGATTGTTGCGGCGATCAAGGAATTCTTCGGTTCTAGCCAATTGTCGCAATTCATGGATCAGGTGAATCCACTCGCGGAACTCACTCATAAACGCAGACTGAATGCACTCGGTCCGGGTGGCTTGAGTCGCGACCGCGCTGGCTTCGATGTACGGGATGTGCATTATACTCATTATGGTAGAATGTGTCCGATTGAGACTCCTGAAGGTCCAAACATCGGGTTGATTGTATCTTTGGCAAATTATACCCGCGTCAATGACTACGGTTTTTTGGAATCGCCTTACCGGAGAGTGGTAAACGGCATCGCCACCAAGGATATTGATTACCTTTCCGCAATGGAGGAAGATCGTCATTTCATCGCACAGGCTTCAGCAAAGCTCAACATGGACAGCTCTTTTGCGGACCATCAAGTTTCGTGTAGACGCCAAGGTGATTATACGAGCAGAAATCCTAACGAGATCGAATACATGGACGTTTCTCCACGGCAAATCATTTCAGTATCTACATCCCTTATTCCATTTTTGGAACATGACGACGCTAATCGTGCACTTATGGGTTCCAATATGCAGAGGCAGGCAGTGCCACTTGTATTCCCAGAAGCACCTCGTGTAGGTACCGGCATGGAAGGTAAATGCGCCTACGACTCTGGCGTACTTATCAAGGCGCGGCGGGATGGCGTGGTCATTCATGTGACGTACGGTGAAATCATCGTCCAGCCGGACGATAAGCAAACCAAAGTGCCGGAGACAGACGATCATGGGTTTGATGTCTACAAATTATTGAAATATCAACGGACTAATCAAGATACGTGCTACAACCATCGTCCCATTGTGAAATTGGGATCCCGTGTGATCAGTGGACAGGTAATTGCAGATGGTCCTGCTACCCAAAATGGAGAGCTTGCTCTGGGTCGCAACCTACTTGTAGGTTTTATGCCCTGGAATGGGTATAATTATGAAGATTCTATCCTCATCTCACAGAGAATTGTGAAGGAGGATATGTTCACGTCCGTTCACATAAAAGAGTTTCCGATAGAGGTACGTGAGACGAAACTTGGCCCCGAAAGAATTACTCGTGATATACCGAATATGAGCGAAAAAAGTCTTGACAGTCTTGATGCTGAAGGTATCATCATCGTGGGTGCAAAAGTGCGGGCAGGCGATATTCTGGTTGGTAAGGTTACACCCAAGAGCGAAACCGAAACTACGCCTGAATTCAAGCTGTTAAACTCTATTTTTGGCGAAAAGGCGAAAGATGTAAGGGATACATCCCTACGCGTACCTCATGGTATAGATGGTACAGTAATCGAGATTCAACGACTAGGTAGAGCTAATGGCGACGATCTGAATCCGGGCGTCAATGAAATTGTCAAGGTGCTGATTGCCACGAAGCGTAAGCTCCGCGAAGGCGATAAGATGGCGGGACGGCACGGTAATAAGGGCGTTGTCGCCCGCATTCTGCCAGAAGAGGATATGCCCTATATGGAGGACGGTACTCCACTTGATCTATGTCTCACCCCTCTCGGCGTTCCCTCTCGCATGAACATTGGTCAGCTTCTGGAAACAGAGCTAGGCTGGGCGGGGCTCAAGCTGAATGAGTGGTATGCTGCACCGGTATTTCAGTCCCCCACAACCGATCAAATAGCCGAAAAGCTGAAAGAGGCGGGTATATGCAATACAGATGAACATCTCCGCACCAAAACCTATCTGCATGACGGGCGCACTGGCGAATATTTTGTTAATCCGATTTTCTGTGGAGTTATCTACTTCTTAAAACTTCACCACCTTGTGGATGACAAAATGCACGCACGCTCCACAGGTCCTTACTCCCTAGTGACTCAACAGCCACTGGGTGGAAAGGCGCAATTCGGAGGGCAAAGGTTCGGCGAAATGGAAGTGTGGGCTCTTGAAGCTTATGGCGCGGCAAATACATTGCAGGAACTGCTCACTATCAAGTCAGACGATATGACCGGGCGCTCCAAGGTTTATGAGGCGATTGTAAAAGGTGAACCGTCTATGAGTGCAGGTATTCCCGAATCGTTCAATGTACTGGTACAGGAGCTTCGCGGACTTGCCATGGATTTGACTATATTCGATGACCATGATAGACAAATTGCCCTCACAGAACGCGATGAGGAAATGATTGAAAAAGCAGGAAGCAATTTCTAAATTTTAGAAGGTTGGGAGCTAGGGATAAGGAGTATTGTTACTAAATATTACTTGAAAGAGACAAGTTTTGTTTTCTAACAAAAAACTACTTTCTATTCTCTGCCTCTTAACCCCTCAAGAGACTACTCGAAATAAATGATTCATTGTTATAAAACGAATAACGAGGAGAAAAATGAGAGACATACAAGACTTCAATTCGATACAAATACAGTTAGCTTCGCCCGAAAAGATTCGGGCATGGTCTTATGGAGAAGTGAAGAAACCGGAAACTATTAACTACCGGACTCTGCGTCCGGAAAAAGATGGACTATTTTGTGAACGAATCTTTGGTACCACGAAAGAATGGGAGTGTTATTGTGGGAAGTTCAAGTCTATCCGTTATAAAGGCGTGATTTGTGATCGATGCGGTGTAGAAGTAACCCATTTCAAAGTGAGGCGCGAGCGTATGGGACACATTGAGCTTGCTGCTCCTGTTTCGCATATATGGTATTATCGATCTGTACCGAGTAGAATGGGACTCCTCCTCGACATGACAATGTCTAATCTTCGGTCCGTGCTTTACTACGAAAAATACGTGGTGATTGAGCCAGGCGATACAGAGCTCAAGAAGATGCAGGTTCTCTCTGAGGAAGAATATGCGGAGGCACAAGAACGTTATAGTGGCGGTTTTACTGCGGGTATGGGGGCAGATGCTGTCAGAACCTTACTCGAAAGCCTGGATATCAACGCGATGTCTACGGAACTCCGTAAAAAAATGATAGAAAAAGGCGTAAAGTCTGACAAACGTCTGCTAAAACGTATCGAGATTGTGGAAAATTTCCGTGCGTCAGATAACAAGCCTGAGTGGATGATTCTGGATGTTATCCCCGTAATACCGCCTGAACTTCGTCCTATGGTACAACTCGACGGCGGTAGGTTCGCCACCAGCGACCTGAACGACCTCTATCGGCGCGTCATCAACCGCAACAATCGACTCCGCAGACTTCAAACAATGAGTGCGCCGGAAATCATTATCCGTAATGAAAAACGAATGCTTCAAGAAGCTGTTGACGCACTTTTTGACAATTCCAAGAAAAAGCGCGTGGTAAAAGGTGCAAGCAATCGCCCCCTCAAGTCTATTTCCGATATGCTCAAGGGTAAACAGGGACGTTTCCGCCAGAACCTGCTCGGTAAACGCGTTGACTATTCTGGACGCTCGGTCATCACGGTTGGTCCTGACCTGAAAATGTGGCAGTGCGGACTTCCTGTTAAGATGGCGATGGAACTTTTCAAGCCTTTCATAATGAAACGCCTCGTTGATAAAGGTGTTGTTTACAACATAAAGAAGGCGAAATTGCTCGTGGAACAGGAAACCCCTGAGGTCTTTGCAGTTTTAGACGATGTAGTGAAGGAACATCCTGTTCTACTGAATCGCGCCCCGACCCTACACCGACTCGGTATTCAGGCATTTGAGCCGATGCTTGTGGAAGGTAAGGCTATTCGTCTGAATCCGCTTGTGTGCCATGCCTTCAATGCAGACTTTGACGGCGACCAGATGGCAATCCATGTCCCGCTCACCCAAGCCGCACAAATGGAATGTTGGACACTGATGCTGTCGGTTCGCAACTTGCTTGATCCGGCAAACGGCAAGACTATCGTTTATCCTTCACAGGATATGGTTTTAGGATGTAACTTTCTCACCCGTCCCAAGCCTAAATATGAGGATAAGACGAAACAAGCAAAAGGGCAAGGGCGTTATTACTCCAGCTATGAGGAAGTCCTTATGGCTATTGACGCGAAGGCACTTGATTGGGAGGCTCTGATTTTTACTTATCCAACCAAATTTCCAGTCTGGGAAAAGGTTGGTAAAGAAGCAGTAAACAAGAAGGGCGAGGCGATTTCTAGATATGATTACATTGAGACAACTGCCGGGCGGCTTGCATTCAACGAGGAAATGCCAGACGAGATTCCGTTCATCAACTATGAATTGAAGGATAAAGAGCTTCGTTCTTTAATTGAAAAAATCTTCGAGACCAAAGGTTCATGGATAACCGTGCTTATGGTTGACGCAATCAAAGCCACAGGTTACAAATACGCAACGCTTTTTGGTGCGACCATAGGCATCGATGATATAGTAGTACCTAAGGAAAAACCCTATATGCTCGACAAGGCGAATAGGGAAGTCGAATCTATACAGAAACAGTATGAACAAGGTGTCATCACCGGACAAGAACGCTACGATCGTGTGATTGATATTTGGAACAAATGTAACGAAGACCTGACATCAATTGTAATGAAAACTCTGGAGGCGGACAAAAACGGTTTCAACTCGATTCATATGATGGCGAATTCCGGTGCACGTGGCAGTAAGACGCAAATTCGTCAGCTTGCTGGTATGCGCGGACTTTTGTCAAAGCCGAATCAAGAAATCATCGAATTGCCTGTGTGCGCTAACTTCAAAGAAGGGCTGTCGGTCATCGAATTTTTCATTTCCACAAACGGTGCGCGCAAAGGCTTGACGGACACGGCTTTGAAAACCTCCGAAGCCGGATACCTAACTCGCCGTCTGGTTGACATTGCCCAAGACGTAGTGGTAAACGAGGAGGATTGTGGCACCATTAACGGTATCGCTTACACCGCAATCAAGGATGGAGAAGAAATTGTCGAGTCCCTGCACGACCGTATTGTGGGACGCTATACATCGGAGCGGATCAAACATCCGATTACCGGCGAAATCATTGTTGACATAAACGAGGAAATCACCGAAGAACTTACAAAGAAGATTGATGAAGCCGGCGTAGAGACAGTGTCCATCAGGACAGTTTTAACATGTGAAGCCCAGCATGGAGTTTGTCAGAAATGTTATGGCAGAAACCTCGCCACGAATCGTCATGTGAACATCGGTGAGGCGGTCGGCATTATAGCGGCTCAGTCAATTGGTCAGCCCGGCACCCAGCTCACCATGCGGACATTCCACATCGGTGGTGCGGCTTCAACAAAGGGCGAAGACAATCGCGTCTACCTCAAGTACAAAGTATACATCAAGGACATCTCTGGCAACCATGTAGAGATTAAGGATGGGCATTGGCTTTTCACCCGCAAAGGACAGGCTATTGTCAACAAGGTTATGGGCGAGTTTAAGCTGGAAAAAGGTGATGAAGTCCTTGTTCAGGACAATCAGCGAGTCTACCGTGGGGTTCCGGTAATTCGGCGGGGTGGAGAGGATATTTCTGCGTCTGAGAATGCCTATGCGTTGAGAATCAAGGAAACTCTTTATCTAATTGGGCAAGAGCAGAAGCTTGACATCCGCAATGGCTCGAATGTCGGCGTAAAAAAGGGCGACATTGTTCCGCAGGAGAAACCCATTGCTACTTTTGATCCATTCTCGGACCCGATTATCGCCGAAGAAGCTGGTATAGTACATTACAAGGACATCATAGATGGCACGACTATGAAGATAGAATTTGACGAGAACGGTAATTCCGAAAAGCGTATCACCGATTTGCAGTTGGAAAACAAGCAACCGAGTATCGTCATAACGGATACAGAAGGCACGGAGCTTGCCTCCTATTTCTTGCCCGGCGGCGCTATTATCAATGTGGACGAAGGTGATCATATTGAAGCAGGACGTACCATCGCCAAGACTCTGAAGGAATCGGCAAAGGCGAGCGACATCACGAGCGGTCTGCCCCGCGTAAGTGAGCTTTTTGAAGCGCGCAAACCGAAAAGCCCCTCTGTACTTGCTCAAGTGTCTGGTATCGCGCATTTCAAAGGTACTACCAAAGGGAAACTCATAATTGACATTGAGGATAATTTCGGCAAGGAGTGTAAGCACCTTATTCCTGTTGTTAAACGTTTACTCGTACGAGATGGAGACACGGTCGAGGCGGGCGAGCCACTCTGTGTCGGTTCTGCGGACCCCCACGAAGTTCTGCGTGTTATGGGTGAAAGCTACCTGCACCGCTATCTGATGGATGAAATCCAGCAGGTTTATAGGTTGCAGGGTGTTACTATTAATGATAAGCATATTGGTGTCATCATTCGCCAGATGATGCGTAAAGTCTCTATCTATGAGGTTGGGGACACGCGGTTCATCTACAGTCAGCTTGTCGATAAGTATGAATTCCACAAGGAGAACGAACGTGTCATCAATGAAGGCGGTCAGCCGGCTATCGCCCGACCGGTGTTCCAAGGCATCACCCGCGCAAGTCTTAATATCGAATCATTTCTTTCTGCCGCGAGTTTCCAAGAAACCACTCGCGTCCTCACCAACGCCGCTATCGCTGGTTCTACAGACGTCCTACGCGGTTTAAAGGAAAACATCATCATCGGGCATCCGATTCCGGCGGGTACTGGGATGAAACGTTATCGGAACGTGAAGCTTTTCGGACAAGAGAATCAGGATTTAGACGTGGAAATGGATGAAATCCTCGAAAGAAGACGGCTTGAACAGGCTGTGGAGCCGGATGATCTCCTAGATTTGACATACGACGATGACGACGAGTTTGACGACGAATTCCTACCCGAAATGGTGGACGATATTATTGACGATGAACCTGATGACGATGACGCTGATGAATAAAAAAACTGTAGGGAATTAAAATTTTGGTTAGCAAACGAAATTCTCTACCAATCCCCTGTTCTTTTCAGAACCATATCAATATGAAAATAGTATATCTCTTGTTCTTCCTTACTTTTTCTGTTCCTGTTTTTGCCTATATAGATCCCGGAACAGGCAGTATGCTCTTTTCTCTGCTTACCGGGTTGGCGGTGACGGCGTTTTTCTTTGCGAAGAACTTGTTGTTGCGGATAAAAGCGGGATTCTCTCCCCAAAAAGCGCTTGCCGCGATGCCCATTACAGGACGTCAGCGGCTCGTTATCTTCTCCGAGGGTAAACAGTACTGGAATGTATTCAAACCTGTTGTGGAAGAATTAAGCGCGCGTGGAATCGTGTGTATGTATTATAGCGCTGGAAAAGACGACCCCGGACTCGCCTTTGAGTCTCCATCTGTGCATACCCAGTTTATAGGCAGTGGCAACGAAGCTTATCGGTTCCTCAACTTCCTTGAGGCTGAAGTGTGCCTTATGACGACGCCGGGGCTTGACGTGTTCCAATTGAAGCGCTCGCCGGGCGTTCAACACTATTGCCACATACTCCACACACTCACGGATGCTACTACATATCGGCTTTTCGGCATAGATTACTATGATAGCGTGCTTTTAACCGGCGATTATCAGAAAAAGGACATACGCGCCTTGGAAAGGTTGCGCGGTTTGAAGGAAAAGACGCTGGAAGTCGTGGGTTGTACGTATCTTGACGTCTTTCAGGCGTATCTAGCAAACAGCGGACGGGATTCTCCGCTTCCACGATGCGTGCTTGTCGCGCCGTCATGGGGGGAAAACGCTCTATTGAGACGCTACGGGTTGCGTCTTCTTGAGCCGCTGGCAAAGTCGCGGTTTTATATCGTCATACGCCCGCATCCGCAGACCATGATTACAGAAAAAGACTCCGTTGATAAACTAATGATAGCTTTGAAACCTTATAAAAATGTAGAATGGAATTTTGACGTGGAAAATCTGGACGTTCTTTCCCGCGCGGACCTGTTGATTTCAGACTTTTCTGGCGTTATATTTGATTTCGCCTTTCTGTTTAACCGTCCGGTGATTTACCCTCGCTTTGAATTCGACAAGCGTCCTTACGATCTGTCGGATATTGAAGATGAGGCATGGACTTTTCGCGCCATACGGGTATTGGGCAGTCCGCTTGAAGAAAGTGATTTTGCGGGTATAGAACGCACCATTGATGTGGCATTGAACAAGGACAGGCGGGAGATTCAACTGCTGAAAGATGAGGCATGGGCGTTCCGTGGGCAAGCCGACAAGAGAACCGTTGATTTTCTTGAATCGTTACTGAATTCAGCAACAAGTATTGATTGACGTCTTATGGTTTGCGGGGTAAGACTAAGAGAAAAGGAGAAATAATGTCAGAGATAGCATTTGATATAGTGAAGAATTATGGAATACTTGCCGAAGAAAAGAGCGGGTGGAAAAAAGAAGTCAATTTAATATCGTGGAATAACCGCGACCCGAAATTTGACATCCGCGATTGGGACCCATACCATGAAAAAATGGGGAAAGGCGTCACGCTTTCGCGGGAAGAAGCCAAAAAATTGGTGGAAATGCTCACTGCTGCGTTATCCGAGACAAAGTGAGACCTTTTTTGTCGGATTATCACGTAAAAACTGCCTTTGTTATTGAAAATCGCGCTTATACCATATACCCGTGAAAATACCCTTTCTTATATAAAAGGTATAGCTATGAACGGTCGACAGAATGGATCATTCTGTCGACCGAACGGGTCATTTGGTCGACAGAACGGATCATTCTGTCGACAGAATGAGTCATTCGTTAGACAGAATGGGTCATCCGGTCGACAGAACGGGTCATTCTGTCGACAGAATGGGTCATCCGGTCGACAGAATGGGTCATCCGGTCGACAGAATGGGTCATCCGGTCGACAGAATGGGTCATCCGGTCGACAGAATGGATCATTCGTTAGACAGAATGAGTCATTCGGTCGACAGAATGGATCATTCGTTAGACAGAATGAGTCATTCGGTCGACAGAATGGATCATTCGTTAGACAGAATGACTCATTCGGTCGACAGAATGGATCATTCGTTAGACAGAATGACTCATTTCTGACACAAAATATGATGTTTTTATTGATAACAATGTGATTACTATACAATATATATTATTCCAGAGTCAATATACGTCGTTTCATGGGGAGAGCGTCCCCATTTACCCCGATCCTCTTCACGTTAAAAATGGCATATTGCAAAAAATTCAATTATCGTATAAAATATAAACGTTATTATAAAAATTGTTTTATTACCTTGTTCGTATGGAACACTACAGATAGAAATATGAATAGCGTTTCTATCATTATTCATGGTAAAAGTTGATATGATTTGAGTCCTTTGTGAGCGTTAGTTGTTTTAACAAGGAAAATACGATAATTGAATTTTTTAAAATTCTCCCTGTGGGGACATATTACATATTTACATTCTCACGCGAAGGAAACAGGGAACAGGGATTTGATGCCTCGCCCGCTGGTAAACATGGACTTTCAATGGTTTGCGGCTGAAGATGAGGGGCGTACCGAAGAGCCGTCTGATTATAAGATCCGCAAGGCGCGAGAAGAGGAAGGGCGAGTCGCCAAGAGTCAAGAGTTCATTGGAGCCTTGGTTCTGCTTCTGCCTGCGCTTCTTCTGCTTTTTCTAGCCCCGTACCTATTGCGGACGTGTACGGAGTTGGTGAAATTCTTCATTTCCCACGCGACATCTATGGACCCCACCAGAGATCGCGCTATTGCGGGCGTATGTTTGAGTTATTTCCTGAAATTGTGTTTACCCATCGTCATAACCGCAATGGTAGCGGCGATTATTTCAAACATGGTACAGGTGGGATTCCTCTTCACAACCAAGCCGCTCACGCCGAATTTTTCAAAAGTTATCCCGCATTTTGGAAAATACTTTCAAAAAACGCTTTTTTCATCGGAAGGTCTCTTTAATTTTTTCAAATCTGTTGTTAAAATGTTTGCCATAGGCTTGACTGCTTATCTCCTGATACGCTCGAAATGGGGGGTTCTGACGAATTTGCAGACCGCAAGCCTGTGGCAGGGAGTTAGCGCTGTTTCCGCGCTCGCGGCGCGGATGCTCATTTTCGCGGCTCTGCTATTAGGCGCGCTTGCCATACCAGACTATATGTTCCAGCGGTGGCAGTATAGAGAGTCTTTAAAGATGTCCCGTAAGGAAGTGGAAGAAGAGCGTAAAAGGGAAGAAGGGGACCCGATGGTACGGGCGCGTCTCCGTCGGCGTATGCACCAGATTATGACTAAAAATATGGCTATCAATACCGCAAAGGCAGATGTAGTCATCACGAATCCCACGCATTTCGCGGTTGCCTTGGAGTACCATACGGGCGAGGGTACAGCCCCCATAGTAACCGCAAAAGGCGGAGATGAGATGGCGTTCCAGATTCGGCGCATTGCCCTTGACAACGGGGTGCCGATTGTGGAAAATAAACCCCTTGCCCGCGCTCTCTACGCCGAAACCGAAGTAGGCGACGAGGTGCCTTTCGCCTATTGGCAGGCAGTAATACTAATTCTCCAGAAAGTATGGACGATTAACGAGGAAAGAAGGAGGAATAGAGCATAGAAAAGAGGGAATAGAAGATGGGTTGTGAGATTTCAAAGATGGATTTTCAAGCAACGACCCGTTTCCCGCTTCCATTTCCCGTTCCTTGTTCCCACAGATATGTCAGATGCGGCTTATATAGCAAATAACAACAAAGCGGCTCACGCCGGACCTTTGGGCAAACCCTCGGATATAGCGATGGCGATAAGTGTGGTCGGGGCGCTTTTTGTGCTTATCATCCCACTTCCAACCCCATTGCTGGATGCGCTCATGGCATTGAATCTCACCTTTTCCATTTTGGTTATACTGACCGTGCTTTACACTCAGAAAGCCATTGATTTCAGTCTCTTTCCTACGGTGATGCTCGTGCTGACCGTATTTGGACTCGTCCTCAACATTTCGTCCACACGGTTGATTCTGACTCAAGGAGCGCAGTTCAACGGGCGCATGATACGAGCGTTTTCGTCCTTTGTGGTTGGATCAGACAGCGCGATAGATGGGCTTGTGGTCGGCGCGGTTATATTTGTCGCGCTGATCGTGATGCAGGTCGTTGTTATCACCAAGGGCGCGACTCGTACCTCCGAGGTTGCGGCTCGTTTCACCTTGGACGCCATGCCGAATAAGTACATGGCAATCGACTCAGAATACAGTTCCGGTGTGATAACCGAAGAGGAAGCCCGCAGGCGTAAAGGCGAGGTTCAACAAGAGGCCGATTTCTATGGTTCCATGGACGGCGCAAGCAAATTCATTTCAGGAAGCGTCAAGTTTGGCATATTTATGACCGTGTTGAATATACTGGGAGGTATTATCATCGGTACGGCGATACATGGAGAGCCGATAGTCTCTGCGATGAATGATTATATACGATTTTCCATTGGAGACGGCTTGCTTTCCCAGTTTCCGACCCTTCTCGTGTCTACAGCGATGGGTATTTTAGTAACACGAGCCGCAACGCCGGGTGATTTAGGCGTAGAAGTGTCGATACAGTTCACGCGGGATGCGCGGATTTACTGGGTTTCCGCGTTTGTGCTGGCGGGATTGGCTTTTTTGCCGGGATTCCCCCATGCGATTCTGTTTGTGATGGCCGCGTTCTTTGGATTTTACGCCTATACCATCACTACGAAACAGCGAAAGAAAGCGTTCTCCGATGCTACCGTGGCTCAATCCGCTCAGAAGCCCAAAGAAGACTTCGGTGAAATGCCATCCATCATGCCGCTTGAGGCGCTTTCTCTTGAAATTGGGTATGGGCTTGTCCCGTTCGTCGACAAGGACAAGGGCGCGGAACTTCTGGCTAGAGTGCAAGGCGTGCGCCGTCAGTCTGCGATAGAACTGGGGTTGGTGATTCCAAAAATCCGCATTATCGATAATATGGGGCTGGACCCTTCGGAGTACTGTTTCAAAATACGCGGCGTTGATGTGGGAACAGGGAAAATTCGCTTAAACTACTATCTGTGCATCAATCCGGGTCATGTAAGAGGGGAACTTCATGGAGAGAAAACGCGGGATCCTGTTTTTGGCTTGCCTGCTGTATGGATAAGCGACGAAAAGCGAGACGAAGCGGTGAGGCTCGGCTATACTGTGATCGATCCACCCTCCACTATCTCCACACATCTCACAGAAATCATTAAGCGCAATGCGGCGGAGATATTGGGTAGGCAGGAGACGCAGGCAATCATGGAGGCGCTCAAGAAGGATTATCCAGCGCTTGTCGAAGAGGCAATGGGACCAAAAGGACTTTCATTGGGAGAAATTCAGAAAGTTCTGCAAAATCTTTTGAAGGAACAAGTCTCTATTCGCAATATGGTGTCGATTTTGGAAGCTCTGGCAGATTTTGCACCGCTGACTCATGATACACGCTTCCTCACAGAAAAAGCGCGGCAGAAACTATCGCGGCAAATCAGCCACAATTACGCGGATGAAAACAGGATACTACACGCACTGACCTTGGATATGTCTCTCGAACAGAAAATCATCGATAGTAGAGTTGAAACCAATTCAGGGATTTTGTCCGCGCTGGAGCCATCCATTCACCGCGCATGGATAAAGGCACTCTCACGGGCGATTTCAACCATCGCGGAACATGGATTCGTACCGCCGATTATTGTCTGCTCCGAGTCGGCACGATACTTGGTGAAGTTATCGACGGAACGGGAGCCGTCTATGTCTGAATTAGTGGTACTGTCCATACAAGAGATCGCCTCGGACATTATGCTTGAATACTTGGGGACGATTAAGTTGGATTAAGAAGAATAGAGTAGACTCGTTGGCGACAAAACTGCTTGATAATTTCAAGTAGTGATTGTAACAAACATCTACTCCCATCTTCAGCTTCCAGCATTTGATTTGGGAGAAAAAATGGAGTATTTTATAGAGCAGGCCGCTAACTATACCGAATGCCTGAACAAAATCCGTTTGAAGTACGGAGACAGAGTGACGATACTTAATCAAAGAAGTATACGCATGGGTGGTTTTTTAGGATTGTTTGCCAAAGACGGGGTAGAGATTGCTGGTTTCACGCAGAATAATTACGCGAAAGACGTGCGGATAGCTTCGCCGAGTGTTTCTCCTCAAGGCATTCCTCAACCCCTTGAGTCTAAAAAAACTATGGATTTCGAGACAGAAAAGAAGAAGCTCGTTGAGATGGGGACAACCGGTAAAAAGGAGTCTCCAGTATGGCTCAAGGCAATGTCTGACATGGCGGATGATGTCAAGTTGATCAAAGAGCGGCTTAACAAAAGCGACGCAACCACGGAACGAGACGAACATCCATCTCTCGTCCGTTTGCAAGAGACGATGGAGCTGAACGATTTTTCATTTTCGTTTACTCAAAATATCATTGAGCGGTGCAAGAAAGAGATTTCCTTTGAAGGGCTAAACGACTACGATGTGGTTCAGGATAAGGCGCTTGGGTGGATAGGGGAGAGTATTCACCTTTACAAAGAAGAAAAATTCTACAAGCGCCCCCGCATCATGGTGCTGGTGGGCCCGACAGGTGTAGGGAAAACCACGACTATCGCCAAACTTGCCGCGATATTCAAGATTGGAAGTGGAAACGCATCGCCCATTTCGTTTTGTATGATAACGATAGATGCCTACCGTATCGGGGCGAAGGCGCAGATGGAAGTCTACGGTGACATCATGCAGGTTCCTGTCTCCTATGTTGAGGATTACAACGATTTGAAACAGGCGATTGCTCAATATTCGGGCGATATGGACATGATTTTGGTCGATACTATAGGTAAGAGTCCGCGTAAGTCCGTGGAATTGGGAGAAATGAAACAACTCTTGGATGCATGCGGACCTGCTGCGGAAGTACATCTGGCGCTTGCAGCCACCACGAAATGTAGCGACATCAAGGAAATTCTGCGCCAGTTCGAGCCATTCAACTATCGATCTGTCATCATCACGAAGTTGGATGAGACCATTCGGATGGGCAACGTCATTAGCGCTCTTGCGGAAAAAAGGAAATTAGTGTCTTATATAACGGATGGACAAAAAGTACCGGGTGATATTCAGAAAGCATCTGTAGTACGTTTCCTTATCAACCTCGAAGGCTTCCAAGTAAAGCGTTCAAAGATTGATGAACAGTTTCCCATTGATGAATCGGAACAGGTACAGTGGAGAAAATGAGTTTTAAAGAGATATGGAATAGGAGATTGGTTTTTTGTTAGAAAATCAGCAATAATTTTCTGACACCGAATCCGTTTCTCCTTCGTTCCTTTTACAAAAAAACAAGAGGATTTTATGGAAGATCAGGCTGAAAAATTACGGGAACTCATGCGGAAGAGAGGAGAAACCCAAGAGAAACCGCAGAAAACATGGGACAAGAATAAATCCCGTATTATCACTGTAACAAGCGGGAAAGGCGGTGTTGGCAAGACCAATATGTCTATCAACATGGCGATAGTCTATGCACGTCTGGGGAAGAAGGTTGTAGTCATGGATGCGGATCTGGGGCTTGCCAATGTGAATATCATGCTTAACTTAACACCGAAACACACCCTTGTAAACGTGATGCGAAAAGAGAAAACCATGAAGGAAATTCTGGTGGAATCGGAATATGGTATATCCATTGTCGGCGGGGCATCCGGCATATCTAAAGTCGCGGATCTCACTGGAGAAGAAAGGAAGCATTTTATCCAAGAATTGAGTACCCTTTCCTATGCAGACATCATCATCGTGGACACAAGTGCGGGTGTTTCTAAAAATGTACTTGACTTCATCGCGGCCGCGGACGACGCGATTATTGTTACTACGCCTGAACCTACGGCACTTACGGATGCCTATGCCCTTACGAAAATCATCCATTCCGAACTCATGGGACATATGGAATTGAACCTGAAATTGGTAGTGAACCGTACGCGAAACGCCGAAGAAGCGAAGCATGTCGCTGAGCGCATAACGGGTATTGCAACACAGTTTATGAATATCAAGATAGAGTACCTTGGTTTCATCTACGACGATCCTATCGTTTCCCATGCAGTTGTTGCCCAGAAGCCGTTCACGGTCATTGATCCACGTAGTAAAGCGGCGACTTGTGTTCAGCACATCGTCGAGCGTATGGAGAAGATGCCGCCTCATCATACAGGGGGTGGATTCTCCATGATGATGAAGCGAATTTTTAACAGGGCGTGACTATGCACATGAGAACAAGTGGCATCACTGCGGGAGCGGCATTTGGATTGTCGTTTTTAACTGGACTTATTGGAGGTGTGAATTTTTTCTGGCTTTTATTCCGCGCCTTTTTTTTTGCCGCTGTTTTTTTCGGCTTAACGGAAGCCATTTATTTCATTTCGGACAAATTCCTTGTTGATAAATCTCCGAAAAAGACTAATGATTCCCTCCAAAAAGGGATGGTGGTAGACATCTCTCTAGACGATGAGATGCAAATACCCAAGCCTGACCATTCCGAAGCCGCCGTCGTTGAGGATATTGTTAAAGACGAATCTGTGATGCCAGAAAAAACGCCTGAAACAGAGCATACTGAAATAGAGCCGGCGATTGAAGCGGAAAAATGGACGCCGACTCCTCCAATACAGGAAATCTACAACACCAAGGATAGTGACATAACGTCCTTGTCCGATGCATTCACGATAAATGAATATGAGGAGGTATTTGAAGCCCCTCGTGCGCCGAAGCAACCAGTTAATGATAAATTACTCAAAGAAGTGGATCCTATGAAAATAGTTAGTGCGATGCGGACGTTGATGAGGAAGGATTAAGGGGATGATAGTGACCCTCGAACAAAAAGACGAAGATGAACTGTGGCGTGAATACAGGGAGACAAAAAATGGTGGAATTCGGGAAAGGTTCGTCACACAGTATGCGCCTCTGGTAAAGTACGTCGCCGGTAAGGTTGCTATAACCATGCCGCACAACATTGAATTCGATGATCTTGTCGGTTTTGGACAATTCGGGCTTTTAGATGCCATCGACAAATTTGACCCGAACAAGGGAGTCAAATTCAAGACATACGCGGTTGTCCGTATACGGGGCGCCATCATCGACGAACTTCGTTCCATCGATTGGGTTCCTCGTTCGATTCGCCAAAAAGCTCGTGAAGTAGAAAATGTCATTGGAATGCTTGAAGCTCAACTTGGCAGAATCGCCACGGACCGCGAGATCGCGGATGCTTTAGGCATGACCGAAGAAGACTATGGGAAAACCTTGATGAAAATCTCCTGTACGACTATGCTCTCGTTAAATGACGTATGGTTTTCGGGAGATGAAAACGACAAGATATCCATCGGCGAGAGTCTTGAAGCATCAACGAGTCTCAATCCGGACGTTATGATGGAAGCGACCGAAGTAAAGCGGGTGATCAATGAATCTCTGAAAGAACTACCCGAAAAGGAAAAGCAGATAACCGTTCTTTATTATTATGAAGGGCTTACCCTTAAAGAGATAGGACATATTTTGGGTGTTACAGAGTCACGGGTGTCCCAGTTACATACAAAGGCTATCATCCATCTGCGCTCTAAACTGACTCATGCGCGGCGTGGAATTATATAAGTAAAAAGGAATATACGTTATGGTAGATTTTGTCAAACTACAAAAACTCATGAAAGAGCAATTGGAAGTAGACAGGCAGATTCGCACTGTAGATACAGGAGGCGATTCGCTTGAGGCAGCGCTTATGAAGGCAGGTACACTGCTTGATATACCTGTGAGACGCATTGAATACGAAATAGTAGAGCATGGTTTCCGTGGTATATTGGGAAGTGGGAAAAAAGACTGGAAAATACGGGCTTACATCAAAAATTCATCTCAGATAGCAAGAACCGGATCTAGTTCCGTAAGTGAGACAGAAACAGCTAATAGCGTTGTTGCGGTAGATAAGGACGGCGAAGTGTTTGTTATTTTTTCGCCTGAAGGTGCCATGCTCAAGGTAACTACACCAGTCGGTTCCGGGATGAGAGTTACCGAAGACATGGCGATGCAACGATTGTCCGCTCGAAATGTAAAAAACATTGACAAGAATCTGGTTAATACGGTAGTTGAAGAAGCAGAAGGCAAATACATAACAGTCGGTTCTTTTGACCGTAATTATTCTAACGACAGCTTTTTGAAAATCGAAATAACAGATTTTGACATGAAGGCGTACATTATCGTACAACCACCGGGGACAGGTGGTTGCGATCTTACGGCAGATGCGATTATCAATTACTTACGAAATAATCAAGTCGTAGTTGGCATTAAGAACGACGCTATTGATGCTTTCGTAGACAAACCAGTCTACAAAACACAAGTATTGGTTGCGGAAGGCTACAAAGAGGTAAACGGCAAAAACGCTTCCATCGAGTATCTATTTGAGACGAATTCGAACAAAGTGCATCTACACGAAAGTAGAGACGGAACTATTGACTTCAAAGACCTACAAATCATCCAAAATGTGGTACAGAATCAGCCGGTAGCTAGGAAAATTCCGGTGCAAGAAGGCGTTAAGGGCAGAACCGTGAAAGGTATATATCTGCCCGCGAAGGACGGCACAGACATTCCACTCCCTCTAGGGAAAAACGTTCATGCCGATGAAGACGGCATGACCATCCTCGCAGACATAAACGGACAGGTTATGCTTGTAGGCAGTCTCATCAATGTGGAGCCGGTGTTTGTAGTGCAAGGAAACGTGGGCATCAAGACAGGCAACATCATATTTTTAGGTACCGTTGAGGTTACTGGCAACGTAGAGGACGGATTCTCGGTGAAGGCGGCAGGAAACATTATAGTGAACGGCACGGTTGGAGGCACTGAGTTGGAAGCTGAAGGCGACATTATCGTGCGGCAAGGCATTGCCGGAAAATCCAAAGGAAGCGTGAAAGCGGGCAAGTCAATATGGGCGCGCTTCATTGAAAACGCCACCATTGAAGCAGGCAATATGGTCATCGTGTCGGATGGCATCATAAACTCTCAGGTGGACGCCTACAAGCGCATCGTGTGTCAAGGTAAACGCGCCCGCATCGTCGGTGGACAGTTGCGTGCCTCAGAAGAAATCAACGCTCATATCATCGGTAGTTCTGGCGGTGGAACGGAAACTATCTGCGAAGCAGGTATTGATCCCAAAATAAAAAAAGCAATCGAGAAACTCGCCGCGGAAAAGGCGGGAAAGGAAAAAGAACTCGAAACAGTAACAACTGAACTACAGGGACTCATTAATATCAAGTCTCAACGAAAATCCTTACCGGAAGAAAAAGAATTCATGCTCACCGAGTTTATGGATCAAAAAAACAGATTAAATGAAGAGTTACAGCGAATAACAACGGAAATAACCGAACAACAGCAAGCTCAAGACAAGCTCAAGACTCGTGGGCGTATTTCTGCCGCGAACGCGATTTATCCCGGAACGAAAGTCCAGATACTCGACGTATCGGAAAACATACGCAGTGAATATAGAGCCGTTACCTTTGTGCTGGAGGAGGGGCTTATCCGCGCCGTCAAATACGAACCACCCGATGCGGAAGCTACACGAGGGATCGAAGGATATGAATAAGAATGAATCATACGAAGTAACCTATATGATTCGTTAATTTTTTGATTGTTTAATTATTAAAATGAGGTGAAATATGGCGATTCAGCCGCTTGATTTGCAAATTATGTTTAACCAGCTCGATAGCGTCGGTAAGACTCAAGCCTCTCAACGAGAGGGCTTGACGATTCAGCAAACTCTTCAAAACCTTCAAGCGCAGGAGAAGACTCAAGCCAACATACAAGCAGTCAACGAGTCTCCAGACACCGGCGATGGCGCGGAAGGGGTGAATGATCGAGGCGCGCGTTCCCAAAACGGTTCGGGGCGAAATGAAAAGCGGAAGAACAAACAGAAGAACGAAGAAACGCTGTGCTCCTGGGACCCGCGTCTTGGGAAGAACGTTGATATTAGCGGGTAGACTATGGCTATAAGTACGATTATTTCCATTATAGCGTTAGGTTTATGCCTATTGTTTTTTATATCTTGTCGGGCGTGGTTGAAAAAACGGACGGGGCAGGATCGCATCTTGACAGAATTCCACGAGGAAGTGAGCAAGCTCATTGCGGAGATTGACGCGGCGACGGACAGAGATGCGATGCTCATCGAAGACCGTATTAAGTCTCTCAAAACCCTGCTTGAAGACGTTGACAAGAGAATCATTCTACACGACGAAGAGATGATGCGGCGGCAAAATCATGTGCAAACCTATGTGGAAATGGGTAGAAAACACCAGTTTGTCGGTGAAACTAAGGCGGTTATCGAGGCGAGACAGGCTGTAGACGAGAAACCGACCGTTATCCACACGGAAATCGCGCAGACTCCGCCTACGCCGAAAACTTTACCCGAACAAGTAGCGGAATTATCCCGCTCTGGCTTCTCGTCCAACCTGATCGCCGCAAGATTAGGAGTGAGTATCTCCGAAGTGGAGCTTGCCATCGCCATAACAGGAAAGAAGGAGCGGTAAATCGTGAGAATCTCGCAAGAAATGGTGGAATATGTCGCTATAAAGAGCGCGAACTGTTGGGTTTATCCAGCGTTTGGGCATAGTTTTCTACAAAAAAGAGAAGGGATACAGACGCCCTGCGTGGTAATTGACCCCGGTTCTGATGCGAAATTCATCATAAGACAACTGAACGAGCTGAATGCCTGTGCCCGTGTGTTTTTATTGACGCACGGACATTTCGATCATGTCGGCGCATTGCCTGAACTTGCCGCTTATTATGCCGAACAAGAAGGCGGGGTTGAGATTGCCATTCACCGAGACGATGCGGCGTATCTTGGACCAGATTCGCTTGAGGTGCACCGACGATGCTGGTTACAAGCCGCGGGAAACACCGCGTATATTGATAAATTCTGGCGGCTTATGCCTAGTCCCACGCGACTTATTGGCGAGGGCGACTACGTTGGTTCCTTGCGTGTCTTGCATTTACCCGGGCACAGCCCCGGTTCCGTGGCGTTTTACGATGAATCGGCGAGCCTCGTCTTCACCGGAGACTGCCTATTCAGACATTCTTTCGGGCGCTATGACCTTCCGGGTGGAGATAAGGCGCAATTAGCTGAAAGCCTTCAACGGCTTTGGGCGCTCGGCGATGCGGTTTCCGTGTATCCCGGTCACGGAGAAGCCTCGACCATCGGCGAGGAACGACTCTACGGCAAAGGCGCTTACTTTTTCCATTAAAAATATATTGACAAAACTGTTATTTCACCTTATAGTAAAAACGATGAAAGCAAGAACAAACGATTATCCATACAATCATACCAAAGACTCTTTTATAAAGCTGTGTAAAGTTGCGGTCTTTATAAAACTCGCAGGTGCCCCCCCCCCCCCGAATTTTCTAATATATATATACAGCACACACAGATACCAATCCGCCGAGACGAATATCGCGCGGATTTTCTACTCTCAAAACTTCGGAATGATCTCCGCAGTTTCATTTTTATCGCCGAGTTAATAGGCGTTTCATGCTCATTGACGAACCCTTATGCCCGCGTTGGTGGGGGGGCGGTAAGCAGTGGGGGCGCGTCTTTGCGTTTTGGGAGGCGGGCGCGGAGGCGTGCGAACCTCCGACTTGACACAGGGAACTTGCCCGTATGGGCGGTTTATATAAAAAGAGGGGATTGCGCTAAACATAGCTTGTCTTGTTTCAATTTGCGCTACAAGACGTTTGATCCTCTCATTTTTTAAGGAGGACAGTTATGAAAAAGAAACTGTTTTTGATGGGAATACTAGCGTGTGCGCTCGTATTCGTATCCATTTTAGCGGGTTGCGATGCCCTGCTACACGCGTGTTCCGACCAGTCGGAGTGTAATGACGGCGATTATACCTACTGCGGCGATTCGTCCTGCGAATCGAGTGAGTATTATGTCAGCGGCGGTATAAGATACTACTACACTTGCGATGGCGTCTGCGACGGCAGCTGAGTTTCATGGCTGGAGCGGCGGCGCTGTTGTTGGGTTGCCGCTCCGCCCTTGGGACTTTCGATGGAGGGTTGTATGAGAAATCGTATCATAAGCGGTGTTGGCGCCGTTGCGTTGGGGGCGCTTATCGCGTTAGGTCCCCGGTTTCTTTTCAAAGTTTGCAGTCCGACCGGGCATGGCTTTTTGCGGTGCCATTGGTCGGCGCAAGGGGAAGTTGGCGTGGGCGCGTTGATAGCGGTATTGGGCGTTGGGCTATTGCTGTTTGCGGAGACTAAAGTGCGGCTTGGGCTTACCATTGGGGCGTTCTTTTCCGGCGTTATCGCCCTGTGTATTCCCCATGCGCTTATCGGGGGTTGCGGTATGGCGAGTATGGCGTGCCGCAGGGTCGCGTTCCCCGCGCTTACCGTTATCGGGATCATATTGCTTGCCGGTATGGCGGCTAACGCGGTTTATCTTACCCGCAAGGAATAACTTTGTTCTGCCCCTAGTAGGGGCAGGATTTTATGGAGGAATTATGAAGACTTTAAAGAAAAGGCTAATTCTGGTTGTCGGCGTGAGAACAGGTAACGTCAAAATCGCTAACAAGACGCAGGTAATCATCTCCGGGAAAACGAAAGGAGGAAAGATATGTCTGATATAGACAAGTACGGTACAGGAGATATGCTCGCGCTGTTGAAACAGCAGAAGCAGGCGCTTACAGACCAAGAAACAACCAAACAGTTAGCCCGTTCCGCGTATGCAATAATAAGAGATACCGCCGGATCAAATTCGTTTATACAAGCTCTTACAGGGTTTGCCGGTTTTCCATTTAACCTTATTGTAGATGGTGTTGTACTTTTTACGCACTATGGAGCCATGATCAACAAAATTAGACTGGTATACAATCAAGACCCTGTTACACAAGATGAAATGTCAGCCGTAATCAAACAAATCTCAAAAGAAATCTTGTTTGATATAATCATAGACAAGGCATTGGGAAGTATTCCGATTATTGGCATATATCCTAATATGATTTGCGCTAAATATATGACATGGAGAGTAGGTATATTGTTTACGATGCTGTCAAGTAGAGGGGGCGACATTAGCAAAGTTGACGCTGAGAAAACGGTAAAACTGATACGGATGGTGTTTCCACAAAGTGAGGCTTTGAAATTTACGACTCCTGATTATAAGAGTTATGAGAAATTGGTAATTTCTGTAACCGGTGCGTCAATCCCCGACTTCGATGAAAAAGTCAATAAAGCGCTGTCGGCAATGATGTAAAGTAAGGGGTATACATACGGAAAACCTGGGCGGTCTTTCGGTGCTTATCGGGATTGTTACGGTATGGCGGCTAACGCGGTTTATCTTATCCGCAAGGAATAACCTTGTTCAGTCTTGCCCGCAGAGGGGTGGAGATATATTTTTTAAGGGAGGAAAGTAATGCAGACTTTCAATTACCATGAGGGGAAGGAATCCCCTGTAAAAGGCGAATATTGCGTATTGAAAAGCTGGGTAGAAAGAGTATTCGTCTTATTTATTGTCGGGTTGGTGGGCGTTTCATGCTCATCGACGAACCCTTACGCCCGCGTTGACGGGGCGGTAAGCAGTGGGGACTACAAATCCGCTGAAACCCTGTTGGAAGAGAACAAAACGTACATCTATAGCACGCGAAATGATCGCATACTCTACGAGCTGGACAAGGGCGTGCTTGCGCATTATGCGGGCAAGTACGATGCGTCCATAGAATTACTCCAAAATGGTGAACAAGACATCACGGAGGCATACACGCAGAGCATAACGAAGCTGACGGCTTCGGCGATTGTCAACGACAACAGCAAAAATTATGACGGCGAAGACTACGAGGATGTGTATATTAATGCGTTCAATGCGCTGAATTACTACCATAAAGGCGACATGGAAGGCGCGGTTGTGGAAATTCGGCGCATGAATGAGAAACTTGCCTATCTGGAGACCAAATATTCAGCTTTGGAGGCGCAAATGAACACGATTGATCGAAGAGTTCAGTCGCAAGGCTTGTTCAGTTCCAAGTTTGCCAACTCCGCGCTTGGGCGTTATCTGGGCGTTTTGTTCTATCGGACTAACGGGGACGCGGATGATGCGCGGATCGACCATGATTGGTTGGTGGCGGCTTATGACAACGCGCCAGACATCTATGCTTTCCCTGTCCCCGGCTCATTGGAAGAAGAATTGAACGTTCCGACAGGCAAGGCGCGGCTCAACATCCTCGCTTTTGCCGGGCTTTCTCCGGTGAAACAGGAAGTTGTATCGTATATTCCTATGGTTGTTACGCCAGATAACATAAAAATTGCTCTGCCGGAACTTGTTCATCGCCCGTCAAGCGTAAACAGGATAGAAGTCACCATAAAAGGAGGACAAACCTTCCGATTGGAGCAGTTGGAAGACGTGGATGCTGTGGTGCGGGAGACGTTCAAGAACAAAATTGCGTTAATAGAGCGAAAAACGGTGATCCGCTCGACCATAAAAGGCGTAACGGCTGTGACGACCCGCGAAGTGGGAAGGGGTTTAAGCACCAGCGACGACAGTACCGTAGCCGCCGTAGGAACGCTTATGAATATATTTGGGAGTATTGGGAAAGCCGCCGCTGACGCAAGCGAAAAAGCCGACCTGCGAATGTCGCGTTACTTCCCCGGCAAAGCCTACGCTGGGGGTTTGACGCTTGATCCGGGGGTTTATTCCTTCGCCGTGTATTATTATGGCGTGGACGGTTCACTGATCGAGTCCCGCGCCTACGAAAATGTGTCGGTGAAGGCGGAAACCCTGAACCTCGTCGAAGCCGTGTGCTTAAAATAAGGAGAAACTATGAGATTTTTTGCGATGATTGTTATTTTTACCACGCTGGCGCTCGTCGGTTGTTCGACAACGATCTACGGCGTGCCAGAGGAAATGCGCGTCTATACGGAAACCGTTGAAATGCCGGGGGTGACGAAGGAGGATTTGACGGAAACGGTACGAATCCAGCGAGTTTCCACCGTAAATCAGAGCGCGAATGACATGGAAGTAACGGTTGAAGACGAGCGCTACACGGTAACCTTCAAGAATAACACCAAAACGATGAGCAATACCACAACGATAAACCAACAATGGACACGATGGCGTTCCCAAGCCGATGCTTTACGCAAGGGCGTGTACACGGCGAGCTTTGCTTCGCTCGCGCAGACGGCTTCCGCTTCATCCCCGAAAGAAGAAGTTCAAGAAAACCAATACGCCGCGGCTCTGGCAGAGGCGGAAAGCAAGCAGGAAACCTATTTGCCTCAACCCGTGGCGCAACCGACTGTTCAATCTGGCAATTCTGGTGATCTTGCTGGGCAATATCGTTCATGGGAACGGAACGCCGCGACTTTTTATGCGGGCTACAACTTCACTTTAGCGCGGATAAGGAACGGGGCGAGTGGGCTTGACTATATGTTAATGCAAGACGAGCGGGATTTACGAACCGCGCAGGAGAGAATGATCCAAATTCGGACGCTGGCGGCGCAAAGAGGCGTAAACATCGCGCCGTCCGCTTATGAGAATCAGGGCGTGGAAAGGGCGCAGAGGT
Source organism: Treponema sp. (assembly GCA_031264475.1). The sequence goes on from JAISEA010000078.1 coordinate 38,692, forward strand.
AGGAGGGAGAGATGAAAGTATATTTTGCTTTGGTTATTGTGCTATGCGCGAGTTGCGCGACCGAAACGGTGATGACATATCCAGTACAAAGCGTCAAGGAAACGCCTCGCGGCGCGTATATTGGGTTGATTTCGCCGGGCGCTGAGGCAGAATCCTTTATCAATGGTCAACCCGTGTTCCTAAACGCGGAAGGCTCGTTGTTTTTACAAGGCGTTATTCACCATTGGTATGAAGAATCCCATGCTCCCGCGCCGAATTCGGACGCTGACGCGGTGAACGCCCTAGCATCATTGGTGAATTCCGCGGAATTGCCGTCAAATATGGACTCGCTTTACCTTGTCATGGGAAAAATCGGGGCAGGCGCGAGGGCGGCTGAACAAACCATCGGGGGAAAATCGGTTAAAACCTATGCACTTGACGCGGGCGTTGAGGAAATAATAGCCGCGATAGAGGCGGAGGTCGCGGATAGAAAGACCGTCGTCGTGTATCTTGTCTTGAACGGTGAGCAAAGCGCGGAGTCTGACTTTATTGCGGGTCTTTCTGAGAAGGCAGTTTCGGGAGCGTCAACGCCCCGTACTATTTTGAGTCTGGACACGAACAAAACACCGCAGAGAACGGTCCAAATTGACAGGTACACTACGGGAATGAATTGGCTTATCGCGCTTCTTGTTATCGGCACGATAGGAATAATTACCGTGGTTACCCTTTAAGAGAATCATTCGTTGAATGATAGGTAAACGCCGGCGGGCGACGGGTTTGCGGGCAAACTCCGCGAAACGCAAAGGAAGGATTTTATGAAACATAGTCATGTTTTTATAGCAATCGTGGCAGTCGCGCTGAGTGTATCCTGCGCGAGTATGCAAAAAATTAAGCCGGAAGAGGGAAATTATTCCGAAACCGTGCAGGTTCCGCGGATGAACGCCGCGGATTTATTCAAAACTATCAACTTATGGTTGACGAATCGCTTTGCGGAACAACAACGGGGTTACCAAAGCGGAGAATTGACCATTTTTGATGATCAGCCGATTCAAACTCTCACTATTTCTGAGGGAATAAGTGGAAAAATGGTGTCTGTACGCGACTATTTTATCATTCCCCCTTCGGTAATAGACACGGCAAACGAAGCCCAGGGAGTAATTGGTGGAGAATACACCTATGTGTATAAGGAAGTTGTCATTAAAAACAGCGGTGAGATTCTCCGTTGTCTATCCGCCAACTTCACCATTACTGTTTCTGACGAGGAATATACGATTTCCTTCTCGAATCCCTATCATCGGAAGCACGCATCTTTCAACAGGAACAACACAAAGCTGGGAAAACCGATAACTATTGTTACTTCTGCGCGGGATGGAACGCTGGCTGATGGTTTTTACAGACCCTATTTAGAACCTACTAAGGCGGAATGGGAGGCTCTTTCAACAAGCCTCAAGAATTTCGTCATAGGCAACTAGTTTTCTTAACAAAGAGCGCCGAAAAATGCCCGTCCCTCGGCGCTCTTCTAATAACCCGTCCAAATCAACGCTTAACCCGCCTAAATACCTGCCTAGCCCTCCCGAATACTCGCCGACCCCTGTCTGAGAGTATCCGTTGGGTCTCTGAGAGTATCCGTTGGGTCTCTGAGAGTATCCGTTGGGTCTCTGAGAGTATCCGTTGGGTCTCTGAGAGTGTCCGTTGGGTCTCTGAGAGTGTCCGTTGGGTCTCTGAGAGTGTCCGTCGGGTCTCTGAGAGTGTCCATCGGGTCTCTGAGAGTGTCCATCGGGTCTCTGAGAGTGTCCGTTGGGTCTCTGAGAGTGTCCGTCGGGTCTCTGAGAGTGTCCGTCGGGTCTCTGAGAGTGTCCGTCGGGTCTCTGAGAGTATCCATCGGGTCTCTGAGAGTGTCCGTTGGGTCTCTGAGAGTGTCCGTTGGGTCTCTGAGAGTGTCCGTCGGGTCTCTGAGAATGTCCGTTGGGTCTCTGAGAATGTCCGTCGGGTCTCTGAGAATGTCCGTCGGGTCTCTGAGAGTGTCCGTCGGGTCTCTGAGAGTGTCCATCGGGTCTCTGAGAGTGTCCGTCGGGTCTCTGAGAGTGTCCGTCGGGTCTCTGAGAGTATCCATCGGGTCTCTGAGAGTGTCCGTCGGGTCTCTGAGAGTGTCCGTCGGGTCTCTGAGAGTGTCCGTCGGGTCTCTGAGAGTGTCCGTCGGGTCTCTGAGAGTGTCCATCGGGTCTCTGAGAGTGTCCGTTGTCAACGAGTTACGGCTTCATATTATCTTAAATATTTGAATGATATTCTTGGGGATTTTTAAAAACGCATAGGCAAAATAAGTTAAATGAGTAAGTGAAAAGAGTAGGTTATAGCGAAGGTTAATTGAGGAAAATAAGTTTTTTAATGGGTATTATATGAAAAAAGGCGCCGCTGTGCTTGACAAACGGCGCCTTTTTCCTTTTCTTCTTTCTTGTGCGCCGCCTCCCTTCGCACAACGAATAGGTTCCGCTTGCCTGCAAGCGGAACCGTCAGGACGGGGACAGCGGCGCTCCCTTTCGGATAACGCCCGTTGTGAAGTATTTAAACACCCGAAGGGTGCGTTATACAGGTAACGTTTGCACTTTTACGCCGAACTTAGCGGCGATTTTCTCCGCATCCGCAGAACCAGTAATAATACAGGCGGAACCGTCCGCCCCGGCGAGGGTTTTTGCGACAGAACAGATGTCGTCCGCGGATATATCAATCAAATCTCGCAGATTCCGCTCCCTTTGCTCGTCCGTTACCCCGTAAAGAAAACGCTCAAAGTCAAGAAAACCCTTCCGCGTCGGAGCTTTTGGAACCGTGAGTTTGGAATACGTGCCAATGACCGCCTTTTCAAGAGCGATCTTGTCGATTTTTCGCTTGCCCGCCTTCTTGAGCGCATCAGAAAACACGGAAAGAGAGTGCGCGGGCGCCGGATCGCGGTACGAACCAAGCGTAAAAAGGTGTTCAAGAGCGTTTATGTTGGCAAATACCACGTAAGCGCCCGCGTTCATGCGGATTTTTTCCCAAAGTTCGCCGGTGGAAAGATGATGCGCCAGAAGAAACCCCGCGGTTTCCGCGCGGGAATTGTAGGGCGGAGACGCAAGCGCCTTACCCGCAAAGCCTATTTGTAAGGACGGAGACGCGAAAACCTCCGTCTTGCCCGTTTCCGCACCGTTTTCACAACCCGCAAGCGCAAAAAGCCGCGCCGAATCACGGGAAACCACAGGCTTCGGAGCCCCGAAAGAGGCATATTCCCGCTCAACCGCGCGTAAACAGGACGGCAGAGCTTCATCCGCGCACGTAACGTTGATAATCATGCCAGAATCCGCGATTTTATCCCGAATATCCGTCAGTTTTTGGCTGATTTCCCCGGTATCCATCTCCGACAAGGCGCTAATGAACTGTAATTGAGTCAAACCGTTCCAGATTTCGTCCAAAGCCGCGGCTTTTGAAGCAGAGCGGCTCGCGCGGCACATCGCGTAGTAATGCCCTTCCGGCGCAAGAGACGCGGACGAGTCGTTCCTAAAGCCTAAAACAATGTCGTTCAGGCGGCGCAGGTCGGAAAAATCAGCCTGCGTGATGATTTTCTTCGCTAAACTCAACCCGTCTGCAACGCGCTCGTCCAAAGTCTTCAATAAAAACATCATCCAATCCCGTCCGCGTAGCTCGAAAACGCCTGACGGTGTGGTAATTGTCTTTTCCGCTCCGGGAACAAAGGAAGAAGTCCTCGCCATCGGGGTAAAGTCGCCCACGGTGCGCGCCAAAAGACCAGATACTTCCGCGTAATCCATGCCGGGTAGCCCCACGCCCGTAATGGACCGCGAAAAAAGCGACAACCACGGGTAATCTTCAGGCGCAAGCGTGTCCGCCGGGAAAGCCATCGCAATATACGTAACGCCGTTGGTAAAAATATCGTGGGTTACGACCGGAATTCCCCCAGCGTCGAATAACGTGCGGGGGATTTTCGTTATGTCCTTTGAAAGGTCTGCGCGAGTCAGGTGCGGAACAACGTCAGGTTCCTCTTCGGTCTGAATCTTTGCCAGCTCCTCGTTCTTCTTGTTGATCGCTAGTATCTCTTTGCGCGAAAGTACCGCCTCCTTCGCGGAGAGTTTCTGCGCAAGTTCCTCCGCTTTCTTCTCAAGAAAGTCCTTTTGCGGCTCAACGCAGATCAAGGCGCGGTGTTTGTTATTCAAAAGGTACTGCTCCACCTTCTCCTCGAAGAAACGCGGGTTGCTGGCGAGGTTCGCCTTGATCTTCTCAAACTGCGGCGTAAAGAGCATTGTTTCCCAAGGCTTGGTATTGTGAAGCCAGCCATTAAGCGCCCTCTGCATCCACGAAAGCGCGATGGGACCGCCCGGTCGTTTCAGTTCCTTGTGCGAGAATTCGAGGAGGAAAAGCGCAGACTCGATGTGTTCCCGCCCAATGCCGTCCCGTACAAGGCGGCGTAATTCGTCAAAAATAAGCGCCTCTACGTCTTCCGCCCGCGTTTTTATGCCGCGCAGACCAGTAGCGAAGAGCGTTTGGCGTAGATAATCCGCAAACCCGCTCGCGGGCGACATATCCTCCCCTAAACCAGACTCCACGAGCCGCTTGGACAGGGGAGAGCCGTCATGTCCCATCAGAATTTCAGAGAGGCAGACGAGAGCCATCGTCTCTTCCGCGTCCGTTCCGTCTGAACAGAGCCACGATACCACGGCGGTTGGCTTCTCGTCCGCGCTCGCCGGGCAGGGCACGTGTAGCGTAATGGGTTGTTCCACGGGGAACGCCAGCGACACAGGCGGCGCCGGTTCCCCGGCAGATAATTCACCGGGGTTCTTTGTGAGAATTTCGTCCAAGAAATCGAGTTGCGTCTCTGTGGGGATGTTTCCGGCAAGAAAAACACGGCAGTTTGCCGGTGTGTAGCGTTTGCGGTGGAATTCCTTGAAAGCCTCGTAGGTCAAGTCCGGTATGTGTTCGGGGTCCCCTCCAGAGTCGTGGACGTATGGTGTGCCGTTTGTTACAGCTTTCATCGCCCATTGTTCAACGTAGGCATCCATTGACGAATACGCGCCTTTCATTTCGTTGTATACAACGCCGGTGAGCGCGAGTTTCGCGTCCTTAAACTCTAATCTCCAGCCTTCTTGCATAAATGTCCATTCGGAGAGGAGGGGTTTGAAGACTGCCTCCGCATATACAGACATGAGGTTGAAGTAATCCCGTGTATTGGTGGACGCGGCTGGGTAAACGGTCTTGTCCGGAAAAGTCCACGCGTTAAGAAAGGTCTGGAGGCTTCCGTTGGCAAGCACCAGAAACGCATCCCGTAAGGGGTATTTCTCCGAGCCGCATAACACGCTGTGTTCGATGATGTGCGGGACGCCTGTGGAATCAGTCGGCGCGGTGGAAAACGCAAACGCGAAAAGATTTTCCTCGTCATTGTTCAGTACGTGAAACACTTCAAGCCCGCTCTTATGCCTCGCCCACACGCCTTTGGCGTTCATTTCTTTCAAATCAATAGATTCAAGTATGGAAAAATTGGTTGTCATGTCTTTACTATATTGAAAGTCGGTACCTTTTGTCAACACCCTTCGGGTGTTTCAATACTTCTTACGGGATGTAGTCCGAAAGGAGGTTCCGCGTCCACTGAGATGACGGTTACGCTTGCTTTGCAAGCGGAACCTACTCGTTGTTCGAGAGGGAAAGGCGAGACACCCTTCGGGTGTTTTAAAGCGTCTTGTTCTGGTTGTAAAATAGGCGGGAAAGGTGTTGAATTGAGGGGGTGGCGGAAGACCGCGCAAGCGGGCTGGAGACAGGGGGGCGCACCACATGGGCACGCGCACGCTACCTTCATTATGGAAAGACGCGCCCCCCTCCAGATATTTCTACTTATTTAACTTATTCGCTCAACCTTGCGGTATAATAACGAGTAGGTTCCGCTTGTTTACAAGCGTAACCGTCAAGTCAGTGGAAGCGGCACTACCTTTCGGACAACGCCCCGTGTGAAGTATTTAAACACGCTTCGCGTGCGGCGGTTATGTTGCGGATGCTGGGACCTGCCTCTGCCCAAGAGCGAGTCTTTAAGCCGCAGTCGGGATTCACCCAAAGACGGTCAACGCCGACGGCTCGTATCCTTGACTGTATGGCGGCGATGAGTTCTTCAACCGATGGAATCGCGGGAGAATGGATGTCGTAGATGCCCGGTCCAAGGTCACGGTCAAAGCCGCCTTGCTGAAAAGTCGCCAGAAGACGGTCTCCATCCCTTGTGGTTTCAACACTAAGAACGTCCACGTCTAGCGCGTTTACGGTCTCCATAATGTCGCTGAACTCACTGTAACACATATGGCTGTGGATTTGGGTACGGGGTTTGACCGAACCAGCCGCAGTACGGAAGCAGGCTACAGCCATTTGCTCATACGCGGCGCGCTTTTCCTTGCGGAGAGGATAGCCTTCCTTGAAAGCCGCCTCATCTACTTGGATGATTCCAATGCCCGCGGCTTCCAGATCAAGGATTTCCGCCTTGAGAGCTTCCGCAATCTCAAGACATACCTGAGAGCGGGGAATGTCTCGGCGGACAAAAGACCAATTAAGTATAGTAACAGGACCGGTCAACATCCCCTTTACGGGCTTTTGAGTGAGGCTTTGGGCAAAAGAAATGAGGTCAACGGTCATGGGTTCTGGTCGGGAAACCGTGCCATAGATAATCGGCGGCTTTACACAGCGGCTTCCGTAACTCTGTACCCACCCGTTGGCGGTAAAGGCGAAGCCGTCTAGTTTTTCTCCAAAGAATTCAACCATATCGTTACGCTCAAATTCTCCATGCACGAGAACGTCAAGCCCAGCCTCTTCCTGAAAACGGATACAGGTCTGGATTTCTTCTTTTATACGCGCTTCGTATTCCTGCGCGGTCATTTTTCCTGAACGTAGTTTGGAACGTAGAGAGCGGACTTCCTGAGTTTGTGGAAAACTGCCGATGGTTGTTGTCGGGAGTAGCGGAATCTTGAGAAACTCCCGTTGGATTACTTTCCGCTCCGCCGCGGAAGGAACCCGCAGAGGGGGGAGAGACAGATCGCCGCGACTTGTCGGTACAGTGGGTGGGATTGAGTCTTTCGCCGTAGTTTCAGTCCGCTCGCCCAAGCTACTTACTTCCTCTAGTTTCTCGCAGGCGAAGGCGAGCCGCGAGCTGAGTTGCGGGGGAAGACCGGTTTCCGTCCGGGCGCGGTAGGGCAGGTGCAACAGCGAACAAGATGAGGCAACCACCACACGTTCCCTGCCAACCAGAGCGTCCAGACGGGCAAGCAAGGCTGTAGCGGCAGGACGATCACCCGCCCACACGTTGCGCCCGTCCACCACGCCCGCGATCAGACGCATATCCGCCCAGCCACCGGTGCGGGAAGAGACGAGCTGTTCAAGGGCTTCAAGGTTTTCCTCCCCGTAGATGAAATCAAGCCCTATGCCCCACAAGGGAAGTTCCGCAAGTACAGGCAAGGCTTCGGCGGCGTGTTCAAAATAAGTTGAGACGAGAATTCGTTGTTCTCCAACGGAGCACAAGGCGCGATAGGTGGTTTCACAGGCTTCCAGTAAGGCGGCGTCAGGATCGCACACCAAGATCGGTTCATCCATTTGAATCAACACATTAGCGTCCGCGGCGACCAACGCGGAGACCAGACGGGCATAGACCGAAAGCAAGGATGGGAGCAAACTCAATGGATCGCCGCCCCCTGCCAGCCGAGAAAGTCTCAGAAATGTAAGAGGTCCAATGAGGGAAATCTTGGCGTTGAACCCAAACGAGCGGGCTTCCGCCAATTCTTCCAAAGGTTTACGGAAATCAGGTTGCCAAGTCTGATCCGTTTCTAGTTCGGGAACAAAGTAATGGTAGTTGGTATTAAACCATTTCTTCATAGACAGGGGAGGAACGCCTTCAGTTCCCCTTGCCATAGCAAAGTAGCGTTCCAGAGGATCGGTAAACGAGCGAAAACGGGGCGGGATAGCGCCTACAAGAACGGCGGTATCGAGCATCTGGTCGTAGAAGCTGAAATCATTCACGCAAACCATGTCGAGACCTGCTTCTGTTTGCAGTCTCCAATGCTGGGATCGCAGTTTTGCGGCGACAGTTTTGAGTGCGGCTTGGTCTATTTTGCCGTTCCAATACTGTTCCAAGGCTTTTTTGAGTTCCCGATTTTCACCAATACGCGGGAACCCTCCGATAAGGGATTTGAGAGAAATCATAATGTCTCCTTTTGCTGACGCGACAATAGGGAATCCGTCCAAAATATCAAGGACGGGTTCTATCACGGTATTCGGACTTATACGTTTCACCCTAAGAAACGCACACACCGTAGCGCGACTGTGCTGGATTCTCACCAGCTTCCCCGATTAACGATAGAACGCTTCATTATAATAGACGCTCCGCCTGTTGTCAACACCCTTCGGGTGTTTAAATACTTCGTAATGGGCGTTGTTAGAAAGGGTGCGCCGCTGTCCCCCACCCGAAGGGTGTTAGACGACTTCATACGGGGCGTTATCAGAAAGGTGGTGCCGCTGTCCCCGACAAGCAAGGCGTGTTTAAATAGTTCGTAACGGGCGTTGTTAGAAAAGGTGCGCCGCTGTCCCGGACAAGCAAGGCGTGTTTAAATACTTTGCAACGGGCAAGTACAGCAAAATAATAATCAGGAGGGGGGGCGCGGTTTTCCCTAAATGGAGGATGGCACACAGTTGCCCCTGCGGTGCGCCCCCCTGTCTCCAGCCCCCCTTCGGGGGTCTTCCGCCACCCCCCACCCCCCCGAAGGGGGTTTAAGTACTTCACAATGGTTGTTTTATGAAAGGGTGTGCCGCGTCCACTGGGTTGACGGTTTTAGAACACCCCAAGGGTGCGCTTGCTTTGCAAGCGTAACCTACTCGCTGTTGCGAGTTGCGGTACTCTCTGCCGCGAGATCAAGAGT
>JAISEA010000030.1 GCA_031264475.1 Treponema sp.
GCGAAGAATGAGAAGAAGAAACTGCTCATTCACCTTGAAGAGGTCTTTATTCGGAACAACTTGCAGAACAACGACGCGATGACCGACAACTTGCGGGAGGCGTTGGGCATCCCGATACACGACACGAAGCCCACGCCTGTGCCCGCGCCGGATGGTATCCCTGAGATTGAGATAGCAACGCCGCACCCGCGGACCGTGCAGATCAAGTTTCGGGATGAACACGCGGCGCGTTGGGGTAAGCCCGAACACGTGCACGGGCTCGAATGTGTGTGGGAGCTTATGGAGGAGCCGCCTGTGAAGGTGGGTGATTTACTCCATTCAAACTTTGCCACGAAGAATCCGCTGGAACTCGTATTTGAGGAAGACCAGCGGGGGAAGAAGGTGTATTTTGCGGCGCGTTGGGAGACGGGCGCGATGAAGAAGGGGAAATGGAGCGACATCTTCAGCGCGATCATTCCCTAGGAGGTCGGGGCGGAGCCGCCTTGCGTGGCTCCGCATAACATGGGAACTTGCCCGTAGGGGCGGTTATTATAGGGCTATGCGTCATAAAATAATTTATGAAATCAAACGCATAACTTAAAACTTTGTTGCCAACAAAGTAAAGGAGTAAAAAATGGCAAGAAACGGAAGTTCGGTTAGGCCGAAAAAGTGGACAAATCCTATAAACATTTATGATGATGGGGTTTATTCAGCAGTTTGGGGAGATTACGAGGAAGTACCGGACAAGAAGTGTCTGGGAGTTCGATGGAATGGGGCTGATGATGATGCTGATGATATTGGCTATCCCGGTCTAGGAGGGAATCCCACATGGTTTGTAGAGCCTGATCATTTGACAGAGACAATTTTGTTAGATCTTCGTGAAAAGGTGAGAAAAAATCCTTCGCATGGGAATTTAAACAACATTTCAGCGGCTTTAGATGAATGTGAATCATGGGATTAGTTTTAGGAACCGTTGTCGGTATCAACCTTCAAATGTAATTGTAATAAAGAGCCGACAGCGGTTTCTGTGATTTAATCATTGACGTTTCGGGTTTAATTCCCCACCCCTCGGGGCGTAAAAACCGAGTGAAACCTTCAATGACCCCACGGCAGAGCCGTGGGGATTTTTTATTTGACGAAAAAAATTTATAGGAGTTGTATAATGAAAAAGATTTTTGGTTTATTAGGATTTCTTATCCTTTCGTCTGCGTTTTGTTGGGCAGAAGAACAAACTGAACAACAGCAAACCGCTTCTCCATATTGGAACGGGGACGGCGGGAAGGGCAAAAGCCTCGCCATCCTCGCGCCCCGCGCGACAGGGCTTGCGGAGAATCAAACCTACCTCCCCGCACTGGTGCAAGGGGAGTTTGTAAGTAACTTCTCAGGCTATTCCGCAATAGCCGTATTAGATCGGGAACGCCTCGACCAGCAATACGCGGAGCTTTCATCAGGCTATTACGAGGACGAGGATATGGATTTAGGACATCTGCCGCCTACGGACTACCTGCTGGGCGGGAGCGTCATCAAGACTTCTACAGGATACGCCCTGCAAACACAGATCACCAAAACCGCGGACAAGACGACCGTCGCCTCATATTCGGGAATGTGTACCTTTGCGGAACTGGACGACTTGACGGGCGTCCGGCGGGCTTCTTTGGACTTGCTCCGAAAGCTAGGCGTGGAACTTACCGCACGGACCATGACTGAACTTGGCGGAGCGGCCGCGGCGAACCATGTGAGCGCGCAGACCGCTTTAGCCCAGGGCGTTGTTGCGCAGAAGAGCGGCACGGTGGTGGAGGCGTTGAGCTACTACTACGAAGCCGCGAAGTTTGACCCCAGCCTTGCGGAGGCGGCAAGCCGCAGTTCCATTCTTTCCGCAGACATACAGGGTGGGAACATTGGGCAAAACGTGAGGAACGACATCCAACGGCGAGCCGCGTGGGTAAAAACGCTCGACGAAGCCGCGGCGTTCTTCAAGCAACATCCGCCCTTTGAGATCATCTACGATCCGACCCTGACCACAGGACGTACCGATTACGCCAAGGAAACCGTGGAAATGTCGTTTAACACGAGTCTGATCGGTACCATAAGTTTAAAGATTATCTACGACCTTGACGAAGGGCTGAAAAAGACCGGCAAAGGCAGAGAGTGGGGAATAGGCGTGGATTCAATATACAAGGCGATACCAGACAGCTATGCAATCGCCGCGGCGCTGGTCAACGAGGACGGCGAAACGATAGGAAGGGCAAGCGGGAGGTTTTACCCTAATTGGAATTCTTTTACGTATAGTTTCAGCCATAGCGATCTTACGCTGAACTTTTCCGCAGTGGACGCGAATAAGATAACGGACAAACTGACTGTGTCTATCCTCAGTGTAAACGGCGTGGACGCGAAAACCGCCGGCGAGCAGGGGTATATGAGCGTTTCTGCGGAAGATTTTACCTCGCCTTTTCAAGTAACTTGGCGGTTTGGTGAGCCAAGTATCACCGGTTACACAGGACCTAAGAGCGAGAATCTTGTTATTCCCGCAAAAATAGGTCGGTGGACCGTTACTTCTATCGGAGACAGAGCGTTTCTCTACAACTGGCTTGCCAATGTCCAGCTTACCGCCAGGCTTACGAGCGTTATCATACCGGGTAGCGTTACTTCCATCGGCAATGGTGCGTTTTCCAGCAACCAGCTTACGAGCGTTACCATACAGGCCGGCATTACTTCCATCGGCGATAGAGTGTTTTCCGAGAACCAGCTTACGAGTGTTACCATACCGGGTAGTGTTACTTCTATCGGTGAGCAAGCGTTTTATGACAACGATCTTACGAGCGTTACCATACAGGCTGGCGTTACTTCCATCGGCGATTATGCGTTTTGCGACAACGATCTTACGAGCGTTACTATACCGGCCGGCGTTACTTCCATCGGCTATAGAGCGTTTTACGCCAACGATCTTACGAGCGTTACCATACCGGCCGGCGTTACTTCCATCGGCAATAGCGCGTTTTCCGACAGTCTTATTCGCGCCTATGAAGCCAGCGGCGGGAAAGCTGGGACGTATGTATATGCAAACAGACAATGGCAGTTGAAGTAGCAGGGACGGATACCGTCGGAGGGCGAAGCCCTTCGGCGGCTTATCACAAGTACGCCGCGTTGCGGCAATGAAATCCTGTCAATAGAAAAAAGTATCTGACACCCACACAACGGACAGGGTTTGGCGGCGGCGACTGACACTCACGCAACGGACGGGTTTGGGGGGTGGCGGAAGACTCGCGCACGCGGGTCTGGAGACAGGGGGCGCACTGCAAGGTTTACTGTGTGCCGTCCTCCGTTTAGGGAAAGACGCGCCCCCCCCCTTAAAAGTTAGCAGTTAGTAGTTAGCAATGAGCAGAGAGCAATGACGTACGGCGGTGTCAGCCTGTCAGGTTCAGCGGGTCTACTAACAACGCGAAGGTTCCGCTTGTTTACAAGCGTAACCGTCATGTCAGTGGAAGCGGGTCCCCCCTTCTAACAACACCCCCGTGTGAAGTCGTTAAACACCCGAAGGGTGCGTCAAGACGGGGTCAGCGGTACTACCTTTCGGACAACAACCCGTGTGAAGTATTGAAACACCCGAAGGGTGTGTTAGGCAAGGGCGTATTTTTTGAAAGCGGCGGCAAGACCGCCTCTGGCTACGTGACCGGTTACGTCGTCTGCGGACTGCTTCAGCGCTTCGTCCCCGTTGCCCATAGCGATACCAATGCCGGCGTGTGCAAGCAGAGGGCGGTCGTTGTCGCTGTCGCCAAAGGCGATAGTATCTTCAAGGCGCATCCCATGAAACCGTGCCACGAATTCCAGAGCCGTTCCCTTGTTCACCCCAGCAGACGTTATCTCGCCGCCGCCCTTGATCGGAAGAGGAATTGAAAACCGAAATAGATCACATTCCTCGCGAAATTCCCGTTCCACATCCTCGAAACACAGACACTCCGATTCCCTGAACACCAACTTGTACACCTTTTCCCGATCAAACCCGGCTGACAACGGCGCAATACTGTTTTGCAACCTGCGGAGAAACAGCCGGGAAATAATGCCTCTGGGCGTCCATTTGAATGTGCCGGAGGAAAGAGGGAAAAAATAACGAGGATTGGCGGCGATTTTTCCGGGGTTTTCAAGCAAATACGGCGCATTCCGCTCATCCATGAATGCGATCAAGCGATCAAGCAGAGACGGCGGCAGAAACGCGCTGAAAATAAGCTCGCCCCCGGTTTCAATACGCGCGCCCGCGGAACTGATAATCCCGTCGAACCCCATTGCGGGAATAGACGGAGGAATCTGTTCCCGCGTCCTGCCTGTAGCGATATAGAGAAGATGTCCGTTTTCCCGCGCTCGGCGGCACACCCGGCGGGCGGATTGGGGAATATGGTTAAAACCAGACGTCAGAGTGCCGTCTATGTCAAGGAAAATTAGTTTGCGATTTTCATGAGTCATTTTGACATATTAAACTTGATGAAAATTTCTGTCAAGCGCCTTCGCCTGTCCGGGATGACCAGCCCCATTCCCTCAGAATATCTTCCGCTGAGGAGACCGCTCTAACGCCATTTTCGGCGAGCTTAACGCAATCCATTCCACACGGCGAGTCAAGACTTGTTGGCTTATGCCTTATGTAATTGTTCCTTCTTCAGTCTCGGTCTTATTCACAAAGTCCATATTGTAACGCACAGCGCCGTGGTCTTTAATTACCGTAGCTCTTGTAATGCGAATTGCTAAAATACAGCAATTCACATCTTTTTCATCGTTCGCGAGGTCGTACCATTTAGCAAAAGCTGTACGAAGTTTAGTCCTTAATTCGCCGTTTTTCGGGTCTAATACCCAGCCGATATTTTCACCTATTCCGTTTCCGGAAAACCACTCGGAGCAAACTGTAAATGAAACCTCTTGATTTTGAGCTATCTGCCGCATTTTGGTTGATTTTGCCCAAGTAGTAACATAAAACACGCCGTCTTCATAATAAGCGTCCACATCACGGACATAAGGACGGGGTTTTCCGTCAGCGTTTGGTTCCATTGCAATAGTTGCAAGAGAGATGACATTATCCTTACCGTTGCCACATCTTTCTTCAATTAATCTTAACCCATCTTCATATCTACTCATTTATAATTCCTCCATAAATATTATTTTACCTTTTGCGCCTAACAGAGCCTGCGCCTTTCAGCCTTCGCCTGTCGAGGATGACCAGCCCCATTCCCACAGAATATCTTCCACTGAGGAGACGGCTTTAACGCCGTCTTCGGCGAGCTTAACACAACCCATTCCACACGGCGAGTCAAGGCTTGACCGCGCTACGAAGAGGTCGCGGTTTTGTTCCATAGCGAAACGCGCGGTGATGAGCGCGCCGGACTTTTCTGGCGCTTCGATGATCAACACGCCCCGCGCAAGCCCGGAGATGAGCCTATTCCGCGCGGGAAACTGCCATGCGCTAGGCTTGGTTTCAGGGGGATATTCGCTCAAAATTCCGCCACCGGTCTCAAGAATACGTTGCGCCAGAATTCGGTTCGTCTTGGGGTATACCTCGTCAGGGCTTGAGCCGAGAACGGCAAAGGTTGTCCCGCCGCCTTCGACACAGCCTTTATGGGCGATAGCGTCTATGCCTAGAGCCAGCCCAGACACAACGGGAAAACCTAGTCTGCCAAAGTCGCGGGCAAGGTTGAATGCGGTGGAAACGCCCACGCCGGTGGGCTTTCGGGTTCCCACGATAGCGATGTGAGGAAGAGTCGGATCCGAGAGTTTACCGCGATAAAATAGTACCGGCGGCGGGGAGAATATTTCGAGGAGCTGGGGTGGATACTCCGGTTCAAGGCAAGAAACAAAGGATACGCCGCGCCTCTTTGCAAGTAAAGCGTCATGTTCAGCCTGTTCTTGTAACTGCGCTATGTTCCACGGCTTAGAAGACGGGCGTCCGATAAGAAACTCAACCTCCAAGAAACCAGCCGAGAAGAATTCAGACGGACTGTCTGCAAAACGCTTACATAAAAGGATTTTTTCATGCGGTTTCAATCCTGGCAGACGCGCTATCGTTAAAGCTAAAATTCTTTGGCTTTCATTCATGGACCCGCGCTCTCTTCCCATTCGGCTTTTGCTTCCATGACCAATCTTTCCACGTCAACCCACGAGTCGGCGCGTGGGGCTGGCAGAGAGTGGTTTGTAGAATTAGTGAAAACAATGGTCTTGCAATTCTGTTTTCGGAGGTTGACGATGTTTTCTGGCGCATCGTCGACGTAGATATGGGCGCCCACAGCACCCTTATCCTTCATAAAGCAGATGTCCCAGTATGGAATATCCCAGAAATCTAGCCAATCGACCGTTTGAATGACCGATTCCTTGTGAATGTACTTGAGGTAGAGCCGATGGGTTATTATGCGGATTCTCACGCCTTGGGAAGAGAGTTTACGAAGCACGACCGGCGCGTCCTGCATGGGACGCATATCGCGGAACAGATGTCTCTGGGTTACCGCGAATCGGTGAAGGCGCTCATAGCCTCCGTATTCCGCGATGCCCCACTCTTCCAGATCGTAGCTTACATTTACCGTCAGTTCTGACTCCTGTTTGTTGAGCCATTCCGCCGCGATCTTCCGTATAGACGAGTAAAAGTCTCCCACGACTCCATCAAGGTCAACGCCTAAAATAAAACAGCTCTCGTCCAAAATAACCTCCTCTTTTATTCCACACCCTTCGGGTGTCCGACACTTTTATACACGTGCATGAAACCTTCATACGTGTGTATAAAACTTTTATACGCGTGTATAAAACTTTCATACGCGTGTATAAAACCTTCATACGTGTGTATAAAACTTTTATACGCGTGTATAAGACTTTCATACGTGTGTATAAAACTTTCATACGCTTGTATAAAACCTTCATACGTGTGTATAAGACTTTTATACGTGTGTATAAAACTTTCATACGTGTGTATAAGACTTTTATACGCGTGTATAAAACTTTCATACGCTTGTATAAGACTTTTATACGTGTGTATAAAACTTTCATACGCTTGTATAAAACTTTTATACGCGTGTATAAGACTTTCATACGTGTGTATGACACTTTGACAAGCGCTTATGAAATCTTGACAAGCGCTTATGAAACCTTGACAAGCGCTTATAACACTTTGACAAGCGCTTATGAAACCACCCTTCGGGTGCTGTGCTTGCGGTGTCAGACACCGAGTAGGGCCCCGCTTGCGTGCAAGCGTGGTTCCATCAGGTCGGGGACAGCGGTACTTCCTTTCTAACAACGCCCGTTGGGAAGTCGTCTAA
>JAISEA010000043.1 GCA_031264475.1 Treponema sp.
GAGTGTTGCGACGCGCTCCGCATCATCAGAAGCCGCGACACCCCTGAGTCTTTCTTCTACCTCGACCCGCCTTACGTCGGCTCAAACCAGGGCCATTATGCCGGCTATCTACAGCAGGACTTCGACACCCTCTTGCAAACACTCGAAAGCCTTCAGGGTAAATTCCTCTTGAGTTCTTTCCGCAATGCTGCCCTGTCCGACTTTACTACGCGCAACGGATGGCATACTCTCGAATTCGCTATGGTGTGCACGCTGTCCAAGACTGGCGGCGCCCACCGCAACAAGATCGAGGTCTTGACCGCCAATTATCCTATCAACGCGGACTCGACCCATCTTATCACCCCAGAACTCGCGGAGAACGAAGCAGGTGCGGAGACAGAGGAGGACTAACTATGGCATACCAAACCGAAGGAGAATATCGCGCTATGTTGCTCAATGCGGACGCACTGAGCGTTGACGACCGCAACTGTCAGATTACCTCTTTCGAAAAAACACCTCGCTCTGAAGAAGAGCGGCTCGCCTAGCGCAGTTAAGGGACTGGGGCTTGCTTAACCCCTAAGTTAAAGCGCCTGCTTTATGTCTTTCTTAAGACTTTTTAGTAGGCGCTCTTTTCCCATTCTTTCTGACACGTTTTCCCATTTTAAATGACACGTTATAATGACAAGGATGAGTCATACTATGACAAGTAAATGAAATTTTATGACAAGTATGAACAATATCATGACAAGTAAATGAGATAGAACAACCGCTAAATCACATAGAACAACCGCCAAATGCTAGACAAAAGGTGATAACGAGCGTATAACGGTGGATATTACAACCCAAGAAATTGTAGAACTATTGCGGGAGAGCAGAGCGAGAGTATAAACTAAGGGGCGGCGGTGTCAGACACGGCGCGTGGAGACGAGGGTGGGTTTGGGGTGGGGGTCTGTAGACAGGGGGGCGCACCACAAGGTTTACCGTGAGCCGACCTCCGTTTAGGGAAAGACGCGCCCCCCTCATACTTATGACACCTGCCTTGCGGCGGCGCACCCTTCGAGTGTTTTAAAGCGTCCACGCTTGCAGATTACCTAACACCGAATGACTGACCCCGTGAATAGGCGCGGACACACGAGGCGGCTGACACCACCGCCCGTCTATCCTCCTTGCTCTCTACTCTTTGCTCTTTCCTCTTATAATGCCCCGCCCTAAAGGATGGAAATTAACGTATTATGTCCCCGCTATACGTTCAACAGGCTTGTCTCCGTCAGAGAATATCCATTTACCCGCATCCCGAATATATTGGGCAAGAAGAACAGCGTAGATATTCTTCTGCGTGGACGCGGACTTATCCCGCCACTCTTGCTCGTCGTAGACCTTTTCCTTCACGCGCCTTACCCCGTCCCGCGCCGCATTATTGACGTCTTCCCTCTCTTTGGGCATGGCTTGGGCAAGCACGTCGTGCAGGAACCACGCGGAGAGACCCGTAATAACAACATTGGTAGATATTTTGGACAGGACGACGAATTCCTTAGACGCTTCAATAAAGCGCCAATTCAAGAGCATGGTGAAGGCATAGTAGAACCTCACCCATAGGAAATCTTTCTTGTTGGGCTTCTTGGCGTTAAGCCGATTGGCGAAGAAGTTTGAAGCGCCCGCCATGTCTTTTTGCAACACGCGGGCAGTTCCAAACAACAGGGCGAATCTGTCGATGAGTTGCGGGTTTGTGATAGCCGTCTTATTTTCCAAGTCTATGACTGCGGTCGTATCGCTGAGCAAAAGATAGTTCTGCGCCAAAAGGTTCACAAAATACGGGGTGTAACGCCCTTTCTTGAAGACCTTTTCTTCAAGATATTGAACAACCCCAGACCAATCCTCTTTCTCCATAAGAGAGAGCAGTTTCCCATTAAAGAAATAATAAACATCAAGGAGAACAATCACAAGAAAAAGCAAGATTAACAAAGGCAGGAACTGACGCCAAAAGCCGTCGCCCTGCGTCGTGAAGAAGATGACACCTATTACCACTATAAAAAGAACGATAATCACATTAAAGAATAAAAAAACTGTCTTTATTTTCATATTCAATCCCTATTGAAAAATATACCAAGGTATACTATACTCCCTATCATAGCCTATATTAAGAAAGGTTTCAATATGATAAGATATTCTGTTAAGGAATTAAGTGAAGGAATAGCTTTCTCGGACGCTATCTACTTGGACAATCAGTTTATATTGGCGGCGCCGGAAATGCGCCTTTCGCATGAAATGAAGAAGTCGCTCAAGACGTGGGGTTTTAGTGAAATCCTGAGCAACGGCGCACCTGTTATTGAAGAGCAGGTAGACGAAACAGCCCACACCAAGCTCACCAGCGTTACTTCTCAGCATCAGACGAATAGTAAAGAGAAGATAGACTATGTAGAACAGTTCTACACGGCTTTCAAAAGGTATATGGAGTCTGTCTTTGAAGACATTGATAAGAAAAACATACTCAACTACCAAGAATTGACTGATCATGTCCGTTCAGCGTGCGACGTTATTCGAGAAGACAGGCGTTTTCTTCTGCGTTCACAAAAGAGCCAATCCATAGAGACTGAAAAGGATTATATGGCGTCTCACGCCGTCCGTTCCATGATTATCTCTGTCACCATTGGCTTGCGACTTAAGTTGTCTAATGAGAAACTCATCGAATTGGGCGTAGCGGCTCTTCTCCATGAGATCGGTATGTTGAAATTACCGAAGGAAGCCTTTTATACCAAACATTCTCTCACACAAAGTCAAAGAAAGGCGATTATCTCTCATCCTATCTTAGGTTATTCGCTGTTGGAGAGCTTCAACGTGCCGCTTGCCGTGCGCCTCGCAGGGCTGGAACATCATGAGCGGGAAAACGGTAGCGGCTACCCACGGAAGCTCACGGGAGACAAGATCAGCCTCTATGCGAAAATCATAGCCGTCGCCTGTTCCTACGACGCGTCTGTTACAGACAGACCCCACAAAGAGGCGGAGAACGGCTATACAAGTATGCTGTATCTTCTTCAGAACAAGGAAAAACAGTACAACAAAACCGTCGTTGACGCTTTGCTTTATTCCCTCTCGCTCTACCCAATCGGGCTTTTCGTACTTCTTTCCAATGGGAAAAAAGCGCAGGTCGTAGATGTAAACTCGAAGAATCCGCTTTATCCCATTGTGCAGATTCTCGGTGTAGTCACTACGAATGGGAAAAGCCTCATTATCAAAACTTCAAAAGACGGTATTTACATTGTTCGCCCCTTAACCAAAAGCGAAGTCGGCGGGGCGGGTTAGGTGTTCTTTCTTTTCATCGCGGTCATTTTAATTGGACAAGGTTTCCTCTCTTGCATCGAGTCGAGCCTACGGCTGGGTCGTAAAATACGGCTCACCTTTATGGCTGAAGACGGCGACAGGCGTTTTAAACGCGCCCTTGAAATCGTGGAGAGACCAGAACTCTTCATATCCGCCTTCAAAACCACAGGCGCATTTCTCGGAATTCTGGGCGGCGTTCTTTCTGGACTTTATATCTCTTCTCACTTCCCTACAGCGTTCCTGTGGGAAAGACGTCTGATTATAGCAGGGTTTGTCCTGGGCTTTTGTCTTATAAGCTTCCTCATAAGCGGGATCATGCGGCAAATAGCACTTTCTTCTTCGCAAAGACTCATTGTACGTTCTTTGTTCTTAATACAAACCCTTGCCCTTCTTCACAAGCCTCTGTGGACCGTGGTTCAATTTCTGTCGCGTATCGTGGCTAAACTGTTTCAAAGCCCGGAAAACACTCGTGAAACAGCGCGGGAGACGGCGTCCCAAGGCATGGCGGAACTACGCGCCGCGTTGCAGGCAGGTGAAATGTCCGGCGCTGTGGAAAGCGCTGAAAGGACTATGGTCGAAGGCGTCTTCTATTTGGGCGACCGTCCCGCCGCGGCTTTTATGACATACCGTTCAGAAATAGCATGGCTCGACATTGATGCAAACACAGATGAGATTATGAAAACGGTCTGGGAATCGCAGACCGCGCAGATACAACATTACTTTCCGATTGCAGACGGTACGCTGGATAATATAGTCGGAGTCGTGTCGGTCGAGGACATTCTGTCAAGTATGGCGCATGGAAAACAGCCCGTCCTTACAAACCTAATGAAACCCCCGCATTTTGTCCCAGAGACCCTAAGCGCGCTCAAGGTCTTTGAAGTCTTCAAACAGATCAAAGACGACTTTCTCTTAGTAATGGACGAATACGGCGGGCTATCTGGGATTTTGTCTCTACGCGATTTGATTGAAGAGATAATAGGACAGCTCTCTACCAGCCCTCAAACGGACGAAGTGGTGAAGCAAGAAGACGGCGTCTATCTTATCGACGGGAGCGTCAACATCGATGAAATAGCGAAACTGCTTTCAGTGTCAAGTCTTGTAGACGAGCGTCAGGAATACCATACATTAGCTGGCTTTATATTCCGACTCGCAGGAGAAGTACCCCGCGTGGGACAATCCTTTGTTTACAAGAACCTCCATCTCAAGATTTTGGATATGGACGGCAACAGGATAGACAAAGTAGAAGTCAGAAAAGGCGAAGAGTGAGTTTCGCTACTTTCCTTAACCCCAAAGATTTGTTATTATATTGACATGAGTAATATTCGCATAAAAGGTCTTGTTGATATGCTGGTGAGAAGCTACGACAAACATACGGACATCATCAAAGTAAACACAAACAACCAGCTCAACAAAAGTATTATCATTGACATATTAGAAAAGTTACGTTGCCTCCTGTTCCCAGGTTATTTTGGTAAAAAGAACCTGAATAGTGACTTCGTAGAGTACTATGTAGGCGATCTCCTTGAGGATGTGATCTTCAACCTCACACGACAGATAGCCTTTGCGATTCAGCGCTGGGAGACGTTTGATCCATGTAAAGATGGGAACTTCGACAAGGCTAAGGAATTATGTTTCGCATTTCTGGAAAAACTATCGATCATCCGTGAATACTTGGATGCGGATGTAGATGCGGCTTTTGACGGAGACCCAGCCGCCGAGAGCAAGGATGAAATCATATCATCCTACCCCGGTCTTTACGCCATCATGGTAAGCCGCCTTGCCCATGAGCTATACCTCCTCTCTGTACCACTCATTCCGCGTATTATGACTGAACACGCTCACAGTCTCACAGGCATTGACATACATCCGGGGGCATCCATTGGTCGCTACTTCTTCATAGACCACGGCACCGGCATCGTCATAGGGGAGACCACTACCATTGGCGACCATGTGAAACTCTACCAAGGAGTAACACTCGGAGCGCTCTCCACCCGCGATGGGCGGTTATTGAAAAACGCGAAGCGGCATCCTACCATTGAGAACCACGTTACCATCTACTCAGGAGCATCGATTCTAGGAGGCGAGACGGTCATCAAAGAAGGCGTAGTGGTTGGAAGTAACGCTTTCATTACCTCGTCGGTGCCTGAGAAGACAAAGGTAAGCATCAAGAACCAAGAGCTACAATACAAACGGGACCATAAATCTTACCAGCCAACGTGGGAAGACAACTGGTACTATACGATATAGACGACGCATATAGAAAGAGGAAGACATGAAGTTTCTACACACCTCCGATCTACATTTAGGCAAAGTCTTTCACGACCATTCCTTTATTGAAGATCAAACCTTTATACTCGACAAACTACTTGCCGAACTACAAGACCAATCCTACCAAGCTTTAGTCATAGCTGGAGACGTCTACGACCGTTCCATCCCCTCGCCGGACGCGGTGAAACTCTTCAGTTCCTTCTTGGGGAGGCTAAAGAAAGAGCGGTCTGACCTAGAGATACTTATTGTTTCCGGCAACCACGACTCAAGTGCGCGGCTGTCTTTCGGCAAGGAACTTTTCGCGGAACTAGGCGTTTTCTTCACCACTGATCCGATAGACGCAGACAAACCCATCATCATGGGGGAGAATGAGGATAGAACCGCGTTCTTTCTTCTCCCCTTTCTCAACCCAGGATCCCTGAAAGACGAAGGCGAAGACCCCGCGCCGATCCGCTCGCAAGCGCGACTAGTTGAACGAGCGGCGAAGCGATTAGAGGAGGCGCACGTCGCCGCGCTTGCAGAAGGAATACCCCATACCGTGTTAATTGCCCACCTCTTTGCGTCTGGTGGGCGGGCTTCTGACTCGGAGCGAACCTTTTTAGGAGACGCGGAACTAGCAGACATTGGGCTATTTGCGGGCTTTGATTACATCGCGTTAGGGCATTTACACCGCTGTCAATCCATAGGAGCAAACGCCTATTATTCAGGCAGTCCCCTTGCCTACTCCTTTTCCGAAGCTAAGTATGAAAAGTTCTTTCTTTCCGTTTCGCTAACCGCAGGAAAAACCCTTGTGGATAAAATCCTTATCGAACCTCTACGGAGAACGTCAAGCATTACCGGGGTGTTTGGTGATTTCCAAGGCGATTTGAGCGATGAGATCAAGGCGAAAAGGGACGACTACCTCGAAATAATACTGACAGACCCAGGCTTCGTTGTTGACGCCTTACCCATCCTCCGCAGACGCTTCCCCCACCTTTTGACGATACGACAAGACGAGGCACTGAAAGCCCATTTACGCCAAAGCGACAGCCGCCTCTTATTCGCGGATACAGGCGAAAAGCGCAACCTCGTCGATGACTTCTCTGATTTCCTCTTCCACATTCACGGCGAGACCAACGAGGCAGAAGTTACCCTCTTTCGCAACCTCCTAACCGAGCAGAACCCCTAACCCAATCAAAACACGACGATTTTCTCATTTCCTCAATCGCGGGCAAGCGAAGACGCAACACGCCCTAGCAAAAATCTCTATAGTATGCTATAACTATACAAAATATAAGGAGAAAACGTGTATACACCTGTTGATTCAAAGATAGACTTCCCCAAACTAGAGGAAGAAATGCTGACGTTCTGGGAAAAGGAAAGGATATTCGAGCAGAGCGTTCAGCAAAGAGACGGCGCGGCAAATAACGAGCCAGCCAAGGAGTTCGTTTACTATGACGGACCGCCCTTCGCCACAGGGTTGCCGCATTTTGGACACTTTGTACCGTCTACGATAAAGGACGTTATCCCGCGCTACAAGGCGATGAAAGGATACAAAGTGGAACGACGGTTCGGCTGGGACTGCCACGGACTACCCGTTGAGAACCTCATCGAGAAAGAGCTAGGACTCAACTCAAAGACCGACATTGAGAAGTTTGGGATCGCGGAGTTCAACGAAAAGTGCAGAGAGTCAGTCTTGCGCTACACCAAAGAATGGCGGCAAGTCATAACGCGGATGGGACGCTGGGTTGATTTCGATCATGATTACAAGACTATGGACGTTGATTACATGGAGACCATCTGGTGGGTACTAAAAACCCTGTGGGAGAAAGGCTTACTCTACGAAGGACACTACATCCTCCCCTACTGTCCCCGATGTTCCACCGTATTATCCAACCACGAACTTAACCTTGGTGGGTTTCGAGACGTGCACGATCCGGCGATAACCATACGGTTTAAGGTCAAAGATTGGCAAGGTGGCGGAACAGATGGAGCGCCGATCTATTTCCTCGCGTGGACGACCACCCCGTGGACCCTACCCAGTAACCTCGCGTTGACCCTAGGACCGGACATAGACTATACGCTGGTTAAAGACAGCGAGGGCGGAACGCCTGCCTATTACATCCTTGCAGAAACGCGCCTATCCGCGTACTACAAGAACCCAACCGACTACTCCATCGTATGGAAGAAGAAGGGCAAAGAGCTACTCGGCATCGCTTATGAACCCTTATTCCCCTACTTTGCGGACATAGCGGGGGAGAACGCCTTCCGCACGTATGGCGGGGACTTTGTGTCAACCGAAGACGGCACCGGCATAGTACATACCGCGCCGGGGTTCGGCGAAGACGACCAGCGTGTCCTACAGGGAAGCGGTGTGCCTGTTATCTGTCCTGTTGATGCGGAGTGCAAGTTCACCGCGGAAGTGGCTGACTATCAAGGACGATTCGTCAAAGACTGTGATAAGGACATCATAGAACGCCTGAAACGTGAAGGCAAACTCATTAAGCGCGAGCAGGTGCTTCACGCATACCCGCACTGCTGGCGATGCGGACACCCGCTCATCTATCGGGCGGTAGGCTCATGGTTTGTCGATGTACAGAAGATAAAGACAAGCATGATCGCGGCAAACGAGCAAATCTATTGGACGCCTGAGCACATCAAGGCAGGACGATTCGGAAAATGGCTTGAAGGCGCACGGGATTGGGCTATCAGCAGAAACCGCTATTGGGGCAACCCGTTACCAATATGGCGGTGCGTGGACTGCGGCAAGATCATCTGTATAGGGAGCAGAGCTGAACTCAAGGAACTATCAGGAGTCGAGGCTACGGACTTACACAAACACTTTGTTGACGACATAACGATCCCCTGCGAGTGTGGAGGCGTTATGCGCCGCACGCCTGAAGTGCTTGACTGCTGGTTCGAGTCAGGTGCGATGCCCTATGGACAGATTCATTACCCATTTGAGAACAAGGAGTTCTTTGACGCGCATTTCCCCGCGGACTTTATCAACGAAGGACTCGATCAGACGCGCGGGTGGTTTTACACGCTAACCGTGCTTGGCGCCGCGCTCTTTGACAAACCCGCGTTCAAGAACTGTATAGTATCAGGGCTAGTCCTTGCGTCAGACGGCAAGAAGATGGCGAAGAGCCTCCGCAACTACACTGACCCTACACAGGTAGTGAATCAGTTCGGTGCGGATGCGCTACGCCTCTTCCTCATACATTCGGCGGTAGTCAAAGCGGACGACCTCCGTTATTCAGATGAAGGAGTGCGCGATGCGCTCAAGAACATCCTCATCCCCCTATGGAATGCGTACACGTTTTTTGTAACGTATGCGAACATCGACCATGTAACGCCGTCAACGCCGCCTGACAGTCCGTCCAATCCCCTAGACAAGTGGATATTGTCAGCCGCGGAGACGCTTATCGAGAACGTAGAGGCGGCGCTTGAGGCTTACGATCTTTCACGAGCCGTTGATCCGATCATCAACTTCATCGATCAACTGAACAATTGGTATATCCGAAGGTCGCGGCGTAGATTCTGGCGTTCTGAGAACGACGAAGACAAGCTCGAAGGCTATGCGTGTTTACACAGCGCGTTAAAGACGCTCATCACGGTTACTGCGCCCTTCATTCCCTTTACCACCGAAGCGATCTGGCGCAACCTCCGCGCTGAAAATGACCCGATCTCCGTACACCTTGTTGATTTCCCCGTAATAAACGATCTGCGCCGCGATCCAGCCCTTGAGTACAAGACTTCTGTGGCGCAACGGGCGGTTTCGATGGGCAGGGCGTTACGTTCCGCGCATAACATAAAGACGCGCCAGCCGCTTCAGACAGTGGAACTCGTTACTCGGGACATTGACGAGAAGAAGGCGTTGTTAGAGATGGAGGACGTGATCCGCGAGGAACTCAACGTGAAGCAGGTAGTCTTCAGCGACAATGAAGACGGACTAGTAACCTATGAAGTGCGGGCGAATTTCCGTGTGATGGGCAAAGAGTTAGGCAAGGACATGAAGACAGCCGCGGAGTGCATAGCGAGTTTGAATCAAACACAGGCGCGCGCCTTACTCGACGGGGCGACTATCATGCTAGAGATTGACTCCGTAGACCATACTCCTCGGCGATTCAACATTACAGCCGACAAGCTAGACATACGGCGCATCGAGAAAGCCGCTCTCAAGGTACTGAATGAAGGAACGCTTACGGTTGGACTCGATGCTACCATAACCGAAGAACTCGCCCTAGAGGGAGACGCGCGGGACCTCATCCGCGGGATACAAAACGAGCGCAAGGAGTCAGGCTTTGCGGTTACTGACCGCATCAACCTTACCGTCTTTGGCTCGGATCGATTGAAGAAAGCGTGGGACGCCTTTTCCCCGCTCGTATGCGCTGAGACCCTGACCTCCTCGTTTGCATGGGAACACGTTAGTGATATGAAGGAAATCCCTGCGGACGAAGAGACATGGTTTGTGAAAGCGGTCAGAATATAACAAACAGTACAAAAACGAACAGATCAGCCTACCTTGACAGCTCCAATTCCATTGAGTTAATTGCGTCAAGGTAGGCTCTGATTGCGGACTCCACAATATCCGTTGAAGTGCCATGCCCATTCCACCTACTTGAACCATCAAGCGTAATTCTCACGTAAGTCTCGCCCAGAGCATCATCGCCGCTGGCAGTCGCCCCGATTTCAAACGCCTCAAGCAGTATCTTCCTATTGATAATCCGCTTGATCGCGTTAAACGCCGCATTAACAGGACCGTTTCCCATCTCAGCCATCTTAGACAGCTTGCCGTCCTTATGTTGCAAATAAATCGTGCAGGTTGCGCCAAAAGACGGCACAGCGCTCACGTTCCAGTGACGGAGTGTCCATATCGGGTCTGTACTAGGCAATACATCGCTTGCCAATGCGTACAATTCGCTATCGTTTATCGTCTTATCTGTCATCTTAAACTTCTTGAAAATCTGGTTTAGCGTCCCTGCGTCAACCCTTATACCCAAACGCCGCAAACGGTCTTCAACCGCGTGTTTACCGGAATGTCTTCCGAGGGGTATTTGGTTTTGCGTAAGTCCGACAGATTTTGGAGTCATGATTTCATAAGTCGCGGGGTTCTCCAAGACCGCGTGCTGATGTATACCAGCCTCATGAGCAAAGGCGTTTCTCCCAACGATAGCCTTATGGGGTTGCACCTTAACGCCGGTTGCCTGTGCGACAAAATTACTTACGCTATAGAGTTGCGATGCGTCAATACCTGTATCCACATCCCAATAATCCTTACGCACGCGAAGTGCCATGACTATCTCTTCAAGTGCGGCGTTCCCTGCCCGCTCTCCGATGCCGTTGATCGTGCATTCCACCTGATCCGCGCCTGCCTGAATTGCGGAGAGGCTATTTGCCACGGCAAGTCCCAAGTCATTGTGAACATGGGTAGAAAGAACCGCCTTTTCCATGCTGGGGGTATGTGCTTTGATATATGCGATAAGGCGACCAAACTCGTCAGGCATAGCATAGCCAACGGTATCAGGTACATTGACGGTAGTCGCGCCCGCGTCAATGACTGCGCCGAAGACCTTACACACAAAGTCAGGATCGCTCCGCGAAGCGTCCTCTGCGGAGAATTCAACGTCAGCGCAGTACTTCTTTGCGTATTTAACCGAGGCAACGGCGTTTTCAAGTATTTGATCAGGGGTCATTTTAAGTTTATATTGCATATGAATAGGCGAAGTCGCCAAGAAGACGTGAATACGGGGTTCGGCGGCGCACTGCAAAGCCAGCCAACAGGTGTCTATATCCTCTTCACGGCATCGGCACAGCCCTGCGACGACGCTATCCTTGACCTCTCTGGCTATGCTTTGTACAGACTCCGACTCTCTTAAACTTGACGCGGGAAAGCCTGCTTCTATAATATCGATGCCGAGTTTCTCTAACCGCAACGCAACGTCTATTTTCTCTTCGCAGTTCATACTACACCCAGGAGACTGCTCTCCGTCGCGCAGGGTGGTATCAAATATCTTAATTCGTCTTGACAACAATATCTCCTCTCACCCGGAGGGTGTTTAACAACTCACCCGAAGGGTATTTAATGACTTCACAATGGGCGTTATAAGAAAGGGTGTGCCGCTGACCCCGTCCTGACAGCCGAAGGCTGTTTAATGACTTCACAATGGGCGTTATAAGAAAGGCGGACCAGCTGACTCCGTCCTGACGGCTACACTTGCAAGCAAGTGCAGGCATAGCCTGTTTAACAACTTCACACAGGGCGTTATAAGAAAGG
>JAISEA010000106.1 GCA_031264475.1 Treponema sp.
AAACTTTTTCCCGCGCTGTCCGATACAACTTGACTTTCGCGCCGCAATGCGGACAGGTTAATATATCGTTATATCTGATATGGTAAAAGTAGTTTATAGCCGCCTGTTCGGTCGGGAAATGGCTGTTAAACTCAAAAAACGTCATCTTATGATAACCTCCGTTCTGTTTATATTACGAAGGTTATATAAGTTTATGGTCAAAACCGTTCAAATTTGTTGACTAATTTTGCATTGTATACGTCAGGGTATAATCCCGTAACTTTTTAATAAAAATATCTCGTTAATTATTTTATAAGTCAAGGGTGTAAATAAGACATATTATATGGTAAAAACAAATAAAATATCAGTATTTGACGATAGTTTTGAAAATAAAACTATTATCACAAATTCGCCTGCAAGCTTTGGAAGTGAGCCGAGTATAAAAAATGCACGGGGACTACTCGGCATTGAGTTCTTGAAAGACTACGATTTGCTTTTTGATTTTACTACTCAGCCTTATAGTACCAGTGGGCTGTATTATAAACGCATTAACACGGAGAGAGATGAAAAGAGATTGTTTCCTTTGGAAGAAGCGTGGGTTGAGCGGATATTGGAATCGGGGATTTATTCGTTTTATAGAACGCCTGAAGGAATTACGCTCGGAATTATCGAAGGGAGCGTTCTGAATACCGAATATGGTATAACCGAAAGAACAGTTATCACTAAGATTGACGGAAAACCGGTACAAGAAATAAGCGATAGGGATATTTGGAATATGGATATGTTTAAAATAAAGAATTTCACTGTTCTTGAAGACGGCAATGAACGGACAATGGAATTCAAGTTAGGAAACCGCTCATTCATACTTTCTGAGACGGAAGTCTCTTTAGAAACCCCGTATATTTGCCGAAAAAAATAATATGAGATCTATATCCAAGACATTTCCTGTAGTGCTAGTCTCTTTTTTCTTCTTAAGCGCTTCCATTTGGGAAGGTTCCGCGGCTATTGCGCCGCCAAGTATTCTGCCTGAGACAGGGTTTTATGCGGCGACCAATTCTTTCCCGCAAAATACAGTAATCCTTGTTATCAATTTAGAGAATGAAAAAAACGTAGAAGTCACCGTGCGAGCTAGTCTCAACAACCCGAGTCTTTTGATCCTTCTTTCAAAGGAAGCGGCTGATGCGATATCGCTTTCAAATCAATACACAGGCAGGGTGCGCGTCATGCAATCTTCGGACGCGCCTTTAGCTTTTTCCGAGCGCGGCGAAAGAGTGGAAACGCCGAGTAATTTGGATCGTAACCCGACGACTCCAGCCGCCGCACCTGAGACCACGTCCGTAGAAACAATCCCAGAGGAGACATCCACTCTGCCGTCCGCGGTTGAGGAAGAAGCGTCGACTCCACCGCCGTCCGTGGTTGAGGAGACTGATACAGCCGACTCCTTAGACAACACGGAGCTGGCTTTGGTTCCGACTGAGGAGCGACCTCCTGAAGGGGAAGTAGTGGTTCCAGAAGGGCCGGAAGTGGCGCCTATAGAAAAGGTGGAAAACCCCGATGAGGTTCCGTCTACGGATTCCAAGTCTCCAGAGGACTATTTTTCTGTGCCGGTGGTTTCGGCGATGGAAAAGGGTAAATTTTATCTTCAGCTTATGTCTTTCAGGAAGCCTGAATTGGTTGAGAGCGCAATAGGGGAGATAAAAAAGATTGAAAACACGGATAAGTTGGTAATTCAAGTAACTGAATTGGACGGGCTACCGATTTACCGCATCTTGTTGGGTCCCATTGAACGGGCTGAAAGTCAAACACTATTGCAAACATTTAACAAAATTGGATATACGGACGCCTTTGTATGGACAGGGAGATAGCCTGCCACAAGACACAAGACAGCGAAGAAGATTTACCACACAGTCAAAGAAGTAAAAGAAGGGGGCGCTATTTCCGAAGCATCTCGGCAACCGTTGCCTTTGAGACGCGCCCCCTCGCTCCAGCCCGCACCATCCTCGCAAAAAGGTGGGCGGAGCAGTTTACCCCCCCAAGGGTGCGGTCTTCCGCTACCCCCCAATCCACCCGAAGGGTGTCAGACGACTTCGCACGGGACTGTGTACGGAAGGCAGACTAAACTATACGTGTGTATGAAACCTTTATACGTGTGTATCAGACTTTTATACGTGTGTATAAAACCTTTATACGTGTGTATAAAACTTTTATACGAGCGTATCAAACCTCCATAAGCGCTTGTCAAACCTTCATAAGCGCTTATCAAACATCCATACACGCTTATTAAACTTTTATACGCGCTTGTCAAATACTGCCTCTGCCGAGCAACCAAGCTTTTTCGTGGTGTCAGACACTGCTGGGCAATCAAGCCTTGCCATGGTGTCAGACACCGCTCCTGCCGAGCAACCAAGCCCTGTCGTGGTGTCCGCTTGCTGGGCAACCAAGCCTTGTCGTAGTGTCAGACACGCTGGCGTAGGGGGTGTTCAAACAGGAGGGTGGCGGAAGACCGTGCTTGTACGGGAACCGAAGACAGAGGGCGCACCACATGGGCGACTGTTCGCCTCCCTCCGTTTATGGAAAGACGCGCCCCCCTCCTACCTATGACTCTGGCGCCTACCTTGTGGCGGCGCACACTTCCTAATAACGCGGAGGTTCTGCTTGTCTACAAGCGCAACCGTCATGTCAGTGGACGCGGAACCTCTTTTCGGACAACAACCCGCGTGAAGTATTTAAACACCCAAAGGGTGCAAGCGGAGCCGTCATGTCAGTGGAAGCGGCGCTCCCTTTCGGACAACAACCATTAGGAAGTATTTAAACAGTCTTCGGCTGTTGCAATTTTTTTGTTTATGGCGTATAAATGATACATGGATTTTCAGGAAATTGTGAAAGAAGTAAAGACAGTAATGGCACGGCGAATCGTAGGACAGGACGAAATGGTTACCGCACTACTAACCGCACTCATCGCAGGCGGACATATCCTCCTCGAAGGCGTTCCCGGTCTCGCCAAAACCCTCGCCGTTAAAAGCCTCGCAGACATTACCGGACTACTCTTCAAGCGCGTCCAGTTCACGCCTGACCTTCTGCCAGCAGACCTCACCGGCACATTAGTATGGGAACAGTCTACCAGCGTGTTTTCCGCGCGTAAGGGTCCCATCTTCGCCAACGTGATTCTGGCAGACGAAATCAACCGCGCTCCCGCAAAAGTGCAATCCGCCCTGCTTGAGGCTATGGAAGAGTCCCAAGTAACAATTGGCGAAACCTCCTACCGCCTGCCAGAACCGTTTTTCGTGCTTGCAACCCAAAACCCCATCGAACATGAAGGCACTTACTCCCTGCCAGAAGCCGAGCTGGATAGGTTTTTGATGAAACTCTTGGTGAAATACCCCACGCCTGACGAGGAAGTGAAAATCCTCTACCTTACGGCGGATAAAAAGGAAACCCAGGAACTCCCCCGCGTACTGAATTCCATTACCCTGAAGTTGCTTCGCACCACAGCGGAAAAAGTCCATGTTGATGAACGAGTAGCGAACTATATGGTCTCCATCGTCAGCGCAACTCGTCCAGCGAAAACAACGAAGGAAGGCGTCTACAAATACGTGTCCTACGGTGCGTCTCCGCGGGCATCCATAGCGTTATTTAAATGCTCGCGGATTCACGCCCTATTTGAAGGACGCGCCTTCGTTACTCCTGACGACGTGAAAGCCGTGTCAATCCCGATTCTGCGCCACCGAGTAGCGCTTTCCTATGAAGCCGAGGCTGACGGTCTGGATGTTGACGCAATAATTTCACGTATTCTGAATCTGGTACCAGTGCCATAAAGGGTGGGCTGGCAAAGGGCGCGTAACAAAAGGACTTTGCTTGTCCAGGTCAGCGCACCCTTCCAAACAACAACCATTAAGAAGTCATTAAATAGGCTTTGCCTGTTTCACAGACTAAAAGGGAAAAACATGAAAGTAGTCGTTATAGGCGCCCAATGGGGCGATGAAGGCAAGGGAAAGATAGTCGATTACCTTGCGAATGAGGCGCAGATAATAGTGCGCTATGCGGGCGGGGCGAACGCGGGGCATACTATCGTCATCGGCGATGAGGAGTACGCCTTGCATCTCGTACCATCAGGAATCCTTTATCAGGATAAGATGGTGATTCTGGGCGCGGGCATGGTCATAGACCCCTCCGCTCTGTTCAACGAACTGCAGATGCTTGAAGACAGAGGCGTTGACACAGCAGGGCGGGTATTCATCTCGGACCGCGCCCATATCGTGCTCCCGCGCTACATCCGTATTGACAAAGAACGAGACGCGGCGCGGAAAAAGCCCATCGGCACGACAGGACGCGGTATCGGTATCACATACTCAATGAAAAGCGACCGAGACGGCATCCGCCTCGCGGACCTATCGTGGGCTGAGAAAATGGACGAACTAGACGCAGGCGACCGCGCCTACCTTGAACCGTTTATCGACCGACTACAAAAGATGTCGATTGATCTATCGTCCTACCTTTTTCATCACAAGAACGCGCAAACCCTGTTCGAGGGCGCTCAAGGCGCACTCCTCGACCTGGACCTTGGCACCTACCCCTATGTATCAAGCGGAACGTCATGCGCGGCAGGCGCGGCTATCGGCGGATGCGTCGGACCGCGCGCGCTAGACAAGGTTCTTGGCGTATTCAAAGCCTACTCAACCCGCGTAGGAAACGGTCCCTTCCCCAGCGAATTTGACGCGGATTCCGAAGACGAATTGTGCCGCTTTGTGCGAGACACAGGACGAGAATTCGGCGTAACGACCGGTCGCCCCCGCAGGTGCGGCTATCTTGACCTCGTCGCCCTGCGCTACGCCTGCTTAACCAATTCCATAGATTCCTTGGTGATGACCCACCTCGATGTTTACGATTCACTTGACGAAATTAAAGCCTGCGTCGCTTACAAAATCAACGGCGATATTGTGGAGACTTTCCCCGCGTCCATTGACGCGCTCAACAACGCAAAACCGGTTCTTCGCTCCTTCCGTGGGTGGAAAAAGAACCTGTCTAGCGCACTTACGTACGATGAGTTTCCGGTAGAAGCGATGGAATACATAGAGTTCATCGAGCGGTTCTGTGAAACGCCGATTGATATTGTGTCCGTGGGGTATGATCGCCGGGCGACGATCATCAGAAGAAGTCCATGGAGACTTAAATAACCCATAAAAACTTGCCAAAAAGAGCGAAATTTGTTAATATAGAAGTATGAATAAGATCATTATTTCGATAAAGAGAGACAAATCGCTCTACTTCTTACCGATTTTTCTGCAAATTCTCTTTCAAATCATTTTCGTGAACCGTATTAACGCTTACGACCCGCCAATAGGCGCGGAAGGGCTATTTTTATTAGGGTATCCTGGATTCATAACAACCGCCGAATCTTCGGCGGGCAGTATACTATTCCTACCTTCGGTTCAGGCGGCGGTCATAAATCCAGCGCTTGTAGCGGAACTACAGCGGATCTCCGCAGACTTAGGCTACACGGCGCTCGTTCAAACAAAAGACGGAACGGACTTAGGGAACGCCTTTTACGCCGGTATGCTTTTCCCCACCCGTTTCGGTGTATTTTCAGGCGCGGCTCAGGGAGTGCTTTCCTCCATAAATGGCTTTAATTTTGGTAACGTCCTGCTTGCGCGAGGCGGATTCGCCCGCGACGTAACAGAAAGACTCAATGTAGGCGTGGGAATATTCGGAGGCGGCGTTTTTGGCGACGTCTTCAACGACTGGGCGCTCGCTATGGACGCAGGCTTCATGTATAAACTCGGCAAGTTAGGTGGGTTGAAAGACGCACGTTATGGAATCGTTCTTTCAAATATGGGAAAAACCTTTACCCATGAATCTGAGATATTTCCCGCAATCTTCACCCCCAAGGCGGGATTCGCCGCGAATTTTTTAGATAAAGAGAAAATTACCGCAGGCTTCTCCGTTGACCTTTCGTTCCCCCTATTTCAAAACGTGATCTTCAACACAGGACTACAATTCTTTATAGCGAACCTGATCGTCGTTTCTACAGGGTGGGATGTAAACATCCGCGAGGTGGAGCGAGGCGGCGATATACATCTGCCGTCCTTTGGCATTGGCGTACGGTTCACGGTGGGTAATTTTATGAACAGACAAGCGTGGGAAGGCAGTGATTTCATGATTTCCAGCGCATGGCGTCAGATTCACGATGGAATACAGATCATTTCAGCGGGAGCGTCTCTTAACTTAGGCGTCCGGGACAATGAGCCGCCCGTTATTACTATAGAGGAGGGAGAATGATGCGTTTCCCCAAAAAATTATCAAACATTATTAATCTTTCGGCATTTCTTTTCATATTGGCGATTCCTACTTACGCGCAAATCTACATCTCGCCAAACAACGATGGCGTGCAAGACGAACTAACGGTACGCTTCAAGATAAGCGATAGACGTTATATTGCGGAATGGCGGCTTATAGTAAAGGATGAAAGCGGCGCTGTGGTTCGCGCCATAGCGAACAAAGAGACTCGTCCGCAGAAATTCGGATTCAAAGAGTTTTGGAAAGCCCTTTTTACACCTAAGCAAGGGGTAAACGTCCCGGGAACAGTAACATGGGATGGTGTGATGGATTCAGGTGAAATCGCGCCTGATGGAAACTATTTTTACTCCATTGAAGCCGTTGACGACAACGGTAACAGAAGTACGACCGAACCATACGCCGTTGTCGTTGACAATACCCCGCCGGAAATAGAGCTTGTTCAACCTTCGGAGAACGACAAATTCTTCGGCGCGGGCGCCAAAGCTTCGCTTGCGGTGAAACAGAGCGGATCAGAAGAAGACCGCTGGACAGGAGCCTTCACCGGCGCCGCTGGCGAAGCAGTCAAAACCCTTAGCTTCCAGAACGCCGCGCCTGTAGACTTCCAATGGGATGGTTCTACCGATGACGGTATTCTTGCGGCAGATGGGGTTTATACCTATTCAATAGAGGCTACGGACCGGGCAGGCAATAAATCTTCACCGGCTCGTATTACAAACATCGTCTATTCAGGGGAAAAGCCTGCTACCGGTCTGACCATAAACGGAAGTCGCTACTTTTCGCCTCAGACGGACAGTCCGCAAAAGACCATTACCCTTGTCCCGAATGTTCCCGCGCCCAGAACCGGCAATACCTTAACCGGGTGGAAGATTACCATCACCGATTACAAGGACAACATCTGCAAGACGTTCACCGGCGCGGATGATGTACCGTCAGTTATCGTGTTTAACGGCTTGAATGACGCGGGGGCGCTCATCGACGAGGGGAATTATGCGGCGCTACTGACCGCTTCTTATTTGAACGGATACCAGACCCCGGTCGCGTATTCGCCCATATTCACCATGAAACGCACCTCGCCTAAGGCTGGTTTAAACGTCCAGCGGAAAATCTTATCGCCTGACGGGGACGGCGTAATGGACAGCATCGTCATAGATCAGGAACTATCGCAAGAAGGCACGGCGTGGCACGCTGAAATCGTGAACGCCGACGGCGTGGTTGTGAAAAAGAATGAACTTGGAGATTCTCCGACTCGTTCCTTTGAATGGGACGGCAAAGATGACGGCGGACGTCTCTGTCCTGACGGCGAATATACTTATAAAGTCTTTTGTACGGACCTTGCGGGTAATTCAACCGAAGAAGTGAGTGAAGTCTTTGAACTCGACACAAAAGCCGCGGAAATCCTGCTTACTGTAGCCCCAAGTTTCTTTTCTCCAAATGGAGACAACGTTCAAGACAGCGTTTCTCTGTCGCTTAAATCGCAAACGAGTATCGCCAGCTATACGGTGGATATAAAAGACGCTAATGGAAATGTGAAAAAGACGTTCAGCGGCAACAATTCCCTCCCTCCGTCCGTTATATGGGACGGCAAAGACGGCGGCGGCAGTCTCTGTCTTGACGGCGGGTATACGGCGACGTTAAGCGCAACCACAGTGAACGGCAGAACCTCGTCCGCCTCTCAATCCTTTGTTCTTGACACGGTTCCTCCTCAAGCGTCTATAACCGCGTCTTATACGCTCTTCTCTCCTGACAAGGACTCTAACAGAGATGTTCTGCCGTTTACCATTACAACTAGCAAGGAAAGGCGGTGGACAGGGGCGATCACCGATGCCGGCGGTAAGACCGTGCGCGAATACACGTGGTATGACGTGGAAGTCCCCTCGTTTGAGTGGGATGGCTCTGATGTGTCTGGTAACACCGTGGCGGATGGCTCCTACACGCTTGCCCTTTCCGCGCAAGACGAGGCGGGCAATAAAGGCTCCGCGGACTTACGGAACATCGTTGTTGACGCAAGACCGACAAGCGCGTGGATTCTCGCTGAACACGAAGCCATCGCGCCCAATGGCAGGACAAAAACGCAAAATTTCACTATTAACACCTCTTTAAAAGACGGAATCGACGCATGGAGGTTTACTGTTACAAACGGGAGGGCTGAAACCTTTACCATTTCAGGCAAAGGCGATGTGCCTCCAGAGACTATTGTATGGAATGGGAAAAACACGAGCGATACAATCGCCGAAGGTGTGTGGACCGGAGTTCTCTCCATTGATTATCTCAAGGGTAACAAAGTCCGTGTAGAAACGTCTCCCTTTATCTGTACGGGATTGGCTCCCAACGTGGGTGTTACAACCGCGCCAGAATACTTCAGTCCTGACAACGACAGCATTGACGATGAGTTGTTCATCAGCTTGGGCGCGAAGTCGCTCCTTCCATTTGCTTCGTGGTCGTTCACCATATTTGATCCTCAGAATCGCAAACCGTTCTGGAGCACGAGCGGCAAGGCAAAGATTACCGAAAAGATAACGTGGCAGGGCAGAAGCAACAGCGGCGAATTGGTCGAGTCCGCGATGGATTATCCTTACACGTTTACGGTAACGGATAGTCAGGATCAGACTGCGAGTGTTGACGGGTTTATATCCGTAGACGTGCTGGTTATTCGGGATGGGAACTTGCTTCGTATGCGTATACCGTCTATCATATTCCGCGCGGACAACGCTGACTTCGCGGGCAAGGATGTTGATCCAAAGAGTGGGCTTGAAGCGGATGTCATTGAGCGCAATAACCGTATCCTGAGTCGTGTCGCGGAGGTGCTTAATAAATTTAGAGACTATGCGGTAACCATCGAGGGGCACGCGAACAATACAAGCGGTACCGAAAGGGAAGAGACCGAGACGACCGCGTCTTACGGTCCTGCGCTTATACCACTCTCTGAAAAGCGCGCCGAGTTTGTCAAGGCGACTCTAATCAGGTTGGGCGTGAGCGGCAATCGGCTATCCACGGTAGGCATAGGGGGGCGGCGTCCTGTGGCGCAACGTTCCGACAGGGACAACTGGTGGAAAAACCGCCGCGTAGAATTCATCCTGCGAAAATAACAGCCGAAGGCTGTTTAAATACTTCACACGGGTTGTTGTACGAAAGGTGGCGCCGCTGTCCCCGCACCCTTCGGGTGTTAGACGACTTCACACGGGTTGTTGTACGGAAAGCGGACCCGCTGACCCCGATCTGACGGCTACGCTTGTTTACAAGCGTAGCCTCTGCGTTGTTTGAAAGGGGCGCCGCTGTTCTCGACGTGACGCTTAAAGCACCCGAAGGGGTGCACTTGCAGGCAAGCGGAGACTCCGCGTTGTACGAAAGAGGTCTCTGCTGACCCCAGCGGAGACTGTCAAGGTTAGGAGGTGTCAGACACACTATTGATAAAAATGATAAATAATAGTTTTCTAAATAAAGAAAGAGCATTTCTATTATCAAAATGTTTCTTAATAATATTTTTGATTATTATTCCCAGTACATTGATTCCGCTAGTCAATTTAATCGGGAATACGGATAATATAAGTTGGCGTATTGACTTTATTTCAAAAATCACGATAAATAACTTGCTATCAATGGTTGTTACATCTTTACAGGTGTCATTTCCGATTCTTTTTATCATAATTTTATCTAAAGAATCATTCAATGAATATGGATTTAATAAAATTAGGAAAAAAAATTTTGTATTATCAATTTTGAGACAACTCTTAAAGTTTATTGGGATAATGATTATCATTGGAATAGTAATAACCGTTATACAATATATTTTCAAATTAAATTTGCAAAATGATACAATAAAATTTAATATAGAAATTAGGAAAAGTAATATATCTTTATTTATATTATGTATAATCCCTTTGTTCCTAAGTGCTTTTACAGAAGAATTATGTTTTAGAAGTTATTTTTATAATAATATAAATAAAATAATTCAGAATAAATGGGTGTGTATTATAATAACAAATCTATTATTTTCATTTGGTCATATATATCAAGGAATATATGGTTGTATTTATTCGTTTGTTTTAGGGATGCTAATGAGCATAGAATATAAAAATAGGAACAATATTTATACAATTATTATATTTCATATGGTAATGAATGTATGTTCATGTGCAATTGGGCTATTATTGTAAAGCCTATTCGATGTTAGGAGGGGGCGCGTCTTTCCCTAAACGGAGGATGGCACATAGTCGCCCTTGTGGTGCGCCCCCCTGTCTACAGCCCGCCCCCGCGAGGCGGGTTTAAAAGGGGCGGTCTTCCGCCACCCCCCAAAAAAACCGCCTCGCATGTGGTGCCAGACACCGACTTAATCATAAAAAAAGCCCGCTCCAAATCAGGAACGGGCTTTTGGCTGTCCTCCGCCGTCAGGGTTACGGACGTCTCCACGATATGCGCCGACGATGCTTCGCACCATGCATATATACCATTTAATGAATTATGATAGTTAATACCTTATCATGGGGTTTGCCTTCTGATGTATATGTTCTTACATATAATTTTTCTGCTCGGACAATATAATTACCCTTTACATTTAAATAGACATTGGTCTTTTGCATTGGCAAAATTATATTGCTATACAATTTTTTCTCTTTTTCATAATCAGGCTCGTTTCTTCTGAATATGATTGAATACACAACATCAATTTCAACCTTAATCGGATAATCCAGCGAATTATTCTCAACAATCACATATTGCGACCAGTATTCATCAGATAGCCGTACACTTGCCACATCATCAGGTATTTTCACCTGATTGCTTTGTGAGAATATACTGGGATTAACCGATAACAAAAATGTGATAAATACAAACAAGCACGCCCGCATTAAAACCCTTCCATCTTTTTATGTGGTAAAACCTGAAGTCCGCCGTTAAAATCTATCTCCGTTATATAATTTTCGCGTATTAAAACATTTCGAGATATATGATCAGTGCGTCCTTTGGTACCCACAATTCCCCTTTCATAGCCACGAGTATATAATTTTCTTTCCCAAATGGATACTTTAACATCATATAATCCAGCAGGAAACGTTACGGCTGTTGCTGTATTATAAGCAATCATTGAGGAAATATAACTTTCCCCCCAATTTTCACTGCC
>JAISEA010000009.1 GCA_031264475.1 Treponema sp.
CAAAACTACGGCTATATGACTCAAAACTACGGCTATATGACTCAAAACTACGGCTATATGACTCAAAACTACGGCTATATGACTCAAAACTACGGCTATATGACTCAAAACTACGGCTGTAAATTGTATATCTCAACCAATATATTATAAATATACCTCCTTATGTTGTATGATACTAAAATTATGTCTTAAATCTACCCGCTTGCGTAGTACCGTCTTACGCGGAAAAGGAGTCAAGGAGACGGTATCCACATCCAAAGCCCCTTTGTTACGAGGAGCTTGCCGCTTTTAGAGAAATAAGCGTCCACTGCGTTGGAAACTTTTATCTCAAGAACATCGCCGGTAAGCGGCTCCGCAAAAGGCGACGACCCTATCCATGGACCGTCCGCGGGCGTGGGTAAAGAAAGCGTCTCGCGCTCCGCTATACGCGCATAGTTCTTATTGAAACCAACAATCGCGGTTTTTTCACTTACCGTCTCCCAATCTATGAGCCACAGGTCGTCTTCTATGTCCTCCAATATTTCCCGTAACCGTGTCCAGTTAAAATACTGGGGCTGGCGCTTGGACGATCCTTCGCAGGCTTTCGCTAGGCTTAAATAGAATTCGGCTGACACGCCGCCAATCCACGAAAGAACGATGTTCCCGCTCTTCTCGTCAAAGGGGAAAATCGCGCCCGCGCCTTTCAGTATCTTGGGGCTCACGTCTTCCCAATACGGATACGCGACTATCGGGCTTGCCCATTCTTGTAGAATGTGGATTTGTATGTCCTTCACGGAGTTTGTTTCAAGGGTCTCCCAATAGCCGTCTCTGTTTATCCATTCTATGCGCCAAGACGGTTCGCCAAAGACCTCAAGCCACGCCGAAGGCGGCTCAGGCAACTCTACTCTATAGGCGGCGTCGCTCAACGCGCCTCCGCACGCCAAACACATAACGCCCGCCGCGCTGTATAGGATATTCCGTAAAAATCTCTTCATACCCTCTATATGGATCTCTTATGGAATTTGCTTGGGCTATTCATAAAAAATTCACCCGAAGGGTGTAAAAAAGTTGTCATTTGCGCTATAATCTTATATAGGGTACTGACAGTGTGCGGACAACTCGCAGGTTCCGCTTGCGTGCAAGCGTAACCGTCCTGTTGGGGGACAGCGGGTCCGCCTTTCGTACAACATCCCGTAAGAAGTATTTAAACACCCGAAGGGTGGAGGTGGTTATGAAAAAGATGATGATTATTGCGGCGTTGACGCTCATCGCGCTCGCCGCGCACGGGCAGAAAAAGGAGAGTCTCGCACTTCTTCCTTTTACTGGTGGACAGAGCGAGGAAGGCGACAGGTATTCGGAGCGCTACACCGCACTCACGGACGGAATGGACGTAATGCCTAAACTCGCGGCAGGGCTGAACGGAACGACCATCGTGGTTAGCGGCGGAGGAGGCAGTGGGGGAACACCCGCTGGGTTTGTTCGTGTTCCGTCTGGGATATTCAGCATGGGCGGGACGATGTATGATTGGGAGAAGCCCATGCACCAAGTAACGATAAGTAGGGCGTTCTATATGAGCGACCACGAAGTAACGCAAAAGGAATGGTATGACGTGATGGGAACGACGGTGAGACAACAGCGGGATATGAGGGATAAGAGTTGGTCGTTGTATGGTGAGGGAGATAATAATCCGATGTATTATGTGAGTTGGTATGAGGCGATAGAGTACTGTAACAAGCGGAGCATAGCGGAAGGCTTAACGCCTGCGTATAGTGGGAGTGGGGACTATATAACGTGTAACTTCAAGGCGAATGGGTATCGCTTGCCGACAGAAGCGGAATGGGAATGGGCGGCGAAAGGCGGGGGCGAGGACTTCATCATGATATACGAGTACAGCGGGAGTAACAGCGTGGATGAGGTGGCGTGGTATAAAGGGAACAGCGGGAGTCAGACGCATCCTGTGAAGACGAGGAGGGGGAACAGTTTGGGGCTGTACGACATGAGCGGAAACGTGTATGAGTGGTGCTGGGACTGGTACGGGGCGTATAGTAGCGGGGCACAGACAGACCCTGCTGGCGCGGCTGGCGGAACCCTCCGCGTGTATCGCGGCGGGTCGTGGATCGTTGACGCGCAGAGCGTCCGTTCCGTCAGCCGGGATGGCGATACCCCATCGGTTGGGGGAGGCATCATTGGCTTTCGGCTAGTGCGACAATAACAGGTAGTAGGGAGTAGGTAGCAGGGAGTAGGGAACAGGTAGCAGGGAGTAGGTAGCAGGTAGCAAAGGAAGACGGGCGGGCGGAGGCAGGGCACAGGGGCTAGGCGCGAGGGTCAGGCATCGGCTTGGCGGCAAGAGGAAAGAGCAATGAACAGGTAGCAAAGGGAAGACGGACAAGCAAAGAGTAGAAAGAGGTATCGCAGTACGAGCCTCCTGCTAACTACTAACTACTACCTGCTCCCTGTCGGCGGACACGGGTTGGGGGGTGGCGGAAGACCGCCGAAGGCGGTCTGGAGACAGGGGGGCGCACTACAAGGGCGTCTGTTTGCCGTCCTCCGTTTAGGGAAAGACGCGCCCCCCTTCTTTAAACTTCTTCGATAACTACAGGAGGTAGTTATGAAAAAAATGATGATTATCGCGGCGCTGATGCTTATCGCGCTCGCCGCGCATAGACAGAAGAGGGAGAGTCTCGCGCTCCTCCTCTTTACTGGTGGACAGAGCGAGGAAGGAACGCCTGCCGGGTTTGTGCTAGTTCCGTCCGGGACGTTCAGCATGGGTGGGCCGGTGTTTGATTGGGAGAAGCCTGTACATCAAGTAACGATAAGGAGGGCGTTCTACATGAGCGACCACCAGGTAACGCAGAAGGAATGGTATGACGTAATGGACACGACGGTAAAGCAACAGCGGGATATGAGGGATAAGGGGTTGTCGCTGAGGGGGGAAGGGGATAATTATCCGATGTATTATGTGAGTTGGTATGAGGCGATAGAGTATTGTAACAAACGGAGTATAATGGAAGGATTAATGCCTGCTTATAGCGGGAGTGGGGACTATATAAGGCGCGACTTCAAGGCGAATGGGTATCGACTGCCGACAGAAGCGGAATGGGAGTGGGCCGCGAAAGGCGGCGGTAAGGACTCCATGATATACGAGTATAGTGGGAGCAACAGCGTTGACGAAGTGGCGTGGTATGATGAGAATAGTGAGAATCAGACGCATCCGGTAAAAACAAAAGAGGCGAACAGTTTGGGTCTGTACGACATGAGCGGGAACGTGCTGGAATGGTGCTGGGATTGGTATGGGAGTTATAGTAGTAGATCGCAGACTGATCCTGCTGGCGCGGCTGAGGGACCCCTCCGCGTGTATCGCGGCGGGTCGTGGGACAGGGACGCGCTGTACGTCCGTTCCGCGGATCGGGACTGCAACCCCCCGTCGGTTAGGCACTTCAACGTTGGCTTCCGACTGGTGCGCCCTTGAGAGTGGTTAGCGGGTAGTGATGAGTGTTAGAGGCGGCGGTGTCAGAGGCGCGGGGTGGCGGACACGGGCAACGAGACGGCTACTGCGTGCAAGCGCACCCTTCGGGTGTTTTAAAGCGTCAAGGCAGGGTCAGCGGGTCCGCCTTTCTAACAATGACCGTTCTCCAAAGCTTAAATTACAGGAGGAAAAACAAATTACCATAGGTACGAAAACATACGACAGCCGTGCGCCGCTCATCATCGCGGAACTTGGCACCGGACACAACGCGGACAGGATAAAAGGCGCGGAACTCATAGACGCGGCGGCTGAAGCG
Source organism: Treponema sp. (assembly GCA_031264475.1). The sequence continues at coordinate 3,762 of JAISEA010000009.1, forward strand.
GGCGCGGGTTGCGTCAAATTCCAACTCGTCTACGCGGACGAAATACTACACCCGAACACCGGCGAGGTGCTGTTGCCGGGCGGGAGAATCCGCCTGTTTGACCGATTTAAACAGCTCGAAACGCCGCCGGATTTCCTTGCAGAAATGAAGGAATTGGTTGAGAAGAGGGGTCTCTTGTTCCTCTGCACGCCTTTCGGCATCCGAAGCGCACGGGAATTGCGCGATCTAAAGCCGTCTGTCGTGAAGATCGCGTCTCCAGAACTCAACTATACCGCGCTTCTCAAGGAGGTCGCGTCCTACCGTCTCCCCGTCTTGCTTTCAACCGGCGTTTCAAAGCTGAGCGACATAGAAGCCGCGCTCGCCCTCTTCCCACCGGATTTCCCCCATGACGGGAAAATATGCCTGCTTCACTGCGTTACCGCATACCCCGCGCCTGAAACTGACTACAATCTCCGAGTCTTACCGAGTCTTTTCGCAGTATTCGGCGTGCCAACCGGCGTAAGCGACCATAGTTTAGACCCAAGCCTGATTCCTTGTCTTACGGTCGCTATGGGAGGGGTCGCGGTTGAAAAACATTTTTGTCTGTCCCGATCAGACGAGGGGCTTGACGACCCCATCGCTCTTGAACCTCAGGCTTTTTCCCAAATGGTCAGGGACGTGCGCGCGGTTTCCGCTATGGGAAGCGGCGCGATAGACGCACTTATGCGCGAGCGGGGTGGGGCTTTAGTGGAAAAAGTTCTGGGGGACGGGGTTAAGCGGCTCGCATCTTCAGAGGCGGCAAACTACGAGCGGACTAATCGTTCCATTCACGCGCTCCGCGACATCCAAGCCGGGGAAGTCATCACCGCGGACATGATTGCGATTCTCCGCACAGAGAAAATACTCCGCCCTGGTCTTCCTCCCGCGTTTGAACCGATGATCATAGGCAGGAAAGCCAGCGAGTTCATACCCGCAGGACAAGGCATCACCTTTCAGGTGTTTTAATACTTCACAAAGGGCGCTGTCCGACACCCTTCGGGTGTTTAAATACTTCACAACGGTTGTTGTACGAAAGGGTATGCCGCTGACCCCGTCTTGACGGCTACGCTTGCTTTGCAAGCGGAGCCTACTCGTTGTTTGTAAGAGAGCGGCGGCATGGGCGGTATCGGACACGCGGTGGCGTGGGCAGTCGGTGTCTGACGCACGCTAGCGTCAGACACACCGGTGGCGGCGGTGTCAGGCACGGCGGCGGCGTGGGAGGCGGTGACAGACACCCGAAGGGTGTGAGGAGATACCTATGAAAATGATTATCGTGGCGCTGACGCTCATCGCGCTCGTCGCGTATGGGCAGGATACCATGCCTGCGAACATGGTGAGAATAGCAGGCGGGACGTTCACGATGGGGAGTCCTTCGTCCGAAGTTGGCAGGAGGGACAATGAGACACAACATAGCGTAACGATAAGCAAGTCGTTCTATATCGGGAAGTATGAAGTAACGCAGGGGGAATGGGTCGAGGTGATGGGGAGCAATCCGAGTAGTTTCAAGGGGGACAACCTGCCTGTGGAGCGTGTGAGTTGGTACGATGCGATAGAGTACTGCAACAAGCGGAGCGAGAAGGAGCGGCGGACGCCCGCGTATACGATAGACAAGACGCGGAGAGACGAGAACAACACAAGCGGGAACGACGATGAGAAGTGGGTAGTAACGTGGAATCGGAACGCGAATGGGTATCGCCTGCCGACCGAAGCGGAATGGGAACTTGCGTGTCGGGCAGGCACAAGTACGCCGTTTTATACGGGGGACAACATAACGACGAACCATGCGAACTATGACGGGAGGTATCCAGCTAATAACAATGCGAAAGGGGTGTATCGAGGGAAGACGTGGGCAGTGGGGAGCGGGGCGCCGAATCCGTGGGGGCTGTACGACATGAGCGGGAACCTGTATGAGTGGTGCTGGGATTGGTATGGGAGTTATGGCGACGGGACACAGACAGACCCTGCCGGCGCGGTTCGTGGCTCTCGCCGCGTGCTGCGTGACGGGTCGTGGTACGATGTCTCTAACCTCGTGCTACCCGACGGGTCGTGGTACGACGGCGCGCAGGACGTCCGTTCCGCCGTCCGGGGCGGGCTCATTCCTTCGAGTAAGGGTAGCATCATTGGCTTCCGACTGGTGCGACAATAACAATTAGCAGGTAGCAGGTAGCAAAGAGCAAAGGAAGACGGGAAAGCGAAGAGCAGCAAGAGGTATCGCAGTGCGAGCCTCTTGCTCTTGGCGGGCGGCGGTGTCAGATGCGCCAGCTGGCGAAGAAGTTGCGCCAGCAATCGGAGAAACTGCGATAGCAATCGCGGAAGCTGCGCCAGCAATCGGAGAAACTGCGCCAGCAATCGGAGAAGTTACGATAGCAATCGGAGAAACTGCGATAGCAATCGGAGAAGTTGAAAGACCTCTTTCAGAAGTTGAAAGACCTCTTTCAGGAATTGCGGGAGTTCCCGCGGAAGTTGCGGGAGTTCCCGCAGGAGTTGCGGAATGAACCGGAGAAACTGCGGAAGCTTCCGCTCGGGTGCGGGCGTGTGTGGGGAGGGGGGTGGCGGAAGACCCCGAAGGGGGCTGGAGACAGGGGGGCGCACCACAAGGGCGTCTGTTTGCCGTCCTCCGTTTAGGGAAAGACGCGCCCCCTCCTGCTAGTGATTAGTTAGCAGGTAGTAGGTAGCAGTTAGTAGGGTGTCAGACAACGAGAAGGTTCCGCTTGTTTACAAGCGTAACCTTCAAGACGGGGTCAGCGGGTACCCCTTTCGGACAACAACCCGTGTGAAGTTGTCTAACAGGCTGTGCCTGCACCCTTCGGGTGTAGCCATTCAGCCAGCGCGTCAAAAACCTCCGCGAGATCATTAAAGCGAAGAAGAGCGTGCCTATCCAAATACGTTTGCATATCGTTTACAAGGACAATCTTCCCCCCGTGGGACAAGACGAGGCGAGGAATACCCGCCGCAGGTCTGACGGTGAGACTCGATCCCAAGACGAGCATGAGATCACAAGCCTGAGCTACATTGCCAGCCTCCGCGAATGCGTCAGTAGGCAAAACCTCGCCGAAAAAGGTAATCGCAGGCTTCAGCACGCGGTTGCATTTCGGACAACGGGGCATCTCCCCCCGCTGAACCAGAGCCGCAACTTCCTCAAAACCCACTCGCACACCCGCACACCGCATACAATAATGCACCGTCGGAGACCCGTGAACCTCGATCACCCGCTCGCTTCCAGCTTTCTGATGTAAAAGATCGATGTTCTGAGTAACAAGCGCCTTCAGTATCCCCCGTTTCTCCAACTCCGCCAGAACCTTATGCACAATACTCGGCTTTTTCCCGTCAAGCCCATAGATGAAATCCTTCGCCGCATCGTAATAAAAACTCGGATCAGTCTCGAACCATTCAATATCAAACATCTTCTGGTATATCTCAGGATTGGTAGTGTAAAGCCCGTTTTTCCCGCGAAAATCTTGAATACCAGACAGGGTGCTCACGCCCGCGCCGGTAAACGCGGCGCAGTACTTTGTCGCCGAAATCTCACTGATAAGCCTTTCGATTTGTTTATCCATAATCCACCCTCCTCTCCGCGATCAACGCGCACAAAGAACCGTTTGTTTCACGAAAGCGTCTATAAGAAATTCAGTATCACGCGGGCCAGGACACCCTTCGGGGTGGAACTGCACGGCTTTGAACAACCCGTTTTCCGCGCGTATGCCCTCGATAGTACCGTCATTGGCGTTGACGAACCAAGGCTCCCACCCTCTGGGCAGCGTATCGCCGCGCACCGCGTATCCGTGGTTTTGGCTCGTGATGTAGCACCTCTTGGTCCCAACCTCGATACAAGGCTGATTTTGCCCGCGATGCCCATAGGGGAGTTTGTACGTATCCGCGCCCGCGGCAAGAGCCAAGATTTGGTTTCCCAGACAGATGCCGAAGATAGGCTTGCCGTTGTTAAACGCGCGGCGCATCGACGCGATGGTCTTGCCGCAAGCTTTCGGGTCTCCAGGTCCGTTTGACAGGAATATACCGTCGTAGTCGAGTCCTTGTAGATCGTGGTTCCAAGGCACGCGGATAACGGTCGCGCCCTGCGCCAGCAGACACCGCAGGATATTCGCCTTTGCCCCACAGTCTATAAGGACGATTCTCGGTGGAGAAGCACCCGCCGCCGTTGTCCCATTCGGTTTTGAGAAGACCTTAATCTCCTGTGGAGACGCTGTTGCGACCGGGTGGGAAATACGACCCGACTCAATATCTACGCCGCTGTGTCCTTGCACGACGATCTTCCCCATCATCACGCCGCGCTCCCGCAGGCGCATCGTGAGCGAGCGCGTATCCACGCCGAAGACCCCGGGCACATTGTTTTTCTCAAGCCAAGCCGAAAGCGTCGCGCCTGACGCAAAATGACTCGGCTCGTCACAAACTTCAGACACGACAAACCCCGCGACTTGTATACGCTCCGATTCAAGATGAACGGGGATTCCCCATTCGTCAAAAGAAGGCGCTCCTGTCTTTGGGTTAATCGGCACGCCGTAGTTGCCGACAAGCGGATAGGTAGACACGAGTATTTGTCCTCGAAAACTAGGGTCAGTGAGAGATTGGGGATAGCCGACCATGCCTGTCGTAAACACGACCTCGCCCGCCTGAGCCCGCGCCCCGCCAAACGACCATCCGATAAACTCAGAGCCGTCTTCCAATATAAGTTTCGCTGTTTTAACGTTTCTCATTACGCAAAGATACAACAAATCGCGGAATTACGCAAGCAAATAATAATAATGAGCAGGTAGTAGTTAGCAGATAGCAGGTAGCAGGTAGTAAAGAGTAAATAAGGAGGGGGCGCTCTTTCCCTAAACGGAGGATGGCACGCAGACGCCCTTGTGGTGCGCCCCCCTGTCTCCAGCCTGCCTGCGGCAGGCTTCCGCCCCCCCCCCACACACCGACACCACCGCCCTGTGTGTCTGACACCGTCGTGCCGCGTGTCTGATACTACGTTTCCACGATGCCCGCCCGCGCACGTCTGACAACGAGTAGACTCCGCTTGCGTGCAAGCGTAGTCGTCCTGTCGGGGTCAGCGGCGCCCTCTTTCGTACAACGCCCGTTGAGAAGTCGTCTAACACCCGAAGGGTGCGCATTAGGAAGCCGTTTTTTCATAACAGACTGCGTGGGCGGTATTATTTCCTAGACAAAAGAGGCAAATTACAGTATATTACAAGTTATGTCATTGACCGAGTTTGAGGTTTGGTACCGCACACGATACCGCAGAACAAGTTCCGCGCTGACGACCGCGTCCTTCATCATTGCGGACCTCATAGGCGTTATGCTCTCCTTCGGTGCGGGATTCTTCCTCGTGAATGCGTATGATATAAACCTAATAACGTTCAAAGCCTTCGTTACTTACTGGCCCTACTTGCCTGTTTTCATCTTGTTTTTCCAATCAAACGGTCTCTATCCGGGCGTCGCGCTTGCACCCGCAGAGGAATTGCGGCATTTCACCATCAGCTCCTTCCTTGCCCACGGCTTTATCATCATGTCCCGCTATATAGAAGATAAGGAATGGGACCCCATATCCATCGCACTTATCATTAGCTTCTTGCTCTCCCCATTCATCTTACTTATCTTCCGAGACCTCATGCGCCTCGTCCTAGATAAAACCAAGCTGGGCGGCATACCAGCCGTAGTCTTCGGGAGCGGCGCAGTCGGCAAGCTCGTCGTAGACCAGCTACTCAAAAACCGCAAGACCGGTTATATCCCGGTTCTCATCCTCAATGACGAGAATACAGCCATAGATGCTTACCGCGGAGTGCCAATCATTCACGACATTCACATCGCGCCCGAAATCGTCAGGCGGTTTAATATAAAAAACGCTATCATCGCCATGCAGGACGCAAACGAGGACGACCTAAAACGCCTACTAAACGATGCCGTGTCCGTATTCCGCTACAGCGTGATCATCCCGAATTTCTTCAACGTTACTAATATCTGGATGTCAGTGCGCGACTTTAATGGGGTACTCGGTTTCGTTACCAGCCACCGCTTGCGGATGTTCTGGAATTGGGGTGTTAAAAGATTCATGGACTTGACACTTGTTCTTATCGGCGGCACATTACTCCTGCCTTTCTTGCTCGTCATCGGGTTGTTGGTAAAGGCGACTTCGCGGGGTCCGATTTTGTATGGACATACACGTCTCGGTCTCAATGGCAAGAAGTTCAAGGCGTATAAGTTCCGCTCCATGGTTATAGATTCGGACGAACAGTTGAAGAGATTGCTCGATTCTGACCCGCGTATCCGCGAAGAATGGGATGCGTCTCATAAGTTAAAGGACGATCCTCGCATTACAAGATTAGGAAGGATTCTTCGCAAGTTGAGTTTCGATGAATTCCCCCAGCTTCTCAATGTGATAAAAGGGGAGATGAGCTTGGTGGGACCTCGCCCTATCGTGGATGGCGAGGTGGAGAAGTACGGGGAAGATTTTAAGCGCATCTTCTCGGTGAAGCCGGGGATTACCGGTCTATGGCAGGTTTCGGGTCGGTCCGATGCTGATTACGCGGATCGGGTCTCTTTCGACTCTTATTATTTGCAGAGTTGGTCGATTTGGCTAGATTTATGGGTGCTCTACCGGACTGTGGGCGTCGTGATTAAGGGTAAGGGCGCATATTAGGAGGTATTATGAAAAAACTATTCTTGGTGTTGTGCGCCGTCTATTCGGCGGGCGTGGTTTTTGGTCAGACACGAGCGTTGTCTGATGTATTTCCGTCTTTGGACGCGGGGCAAAAGACCGCAGTCTTCTCAAAAGAGGGGATCGCTTTGTCTAGTAAAGAAGGGAAGCTGTCTTTGCGCCCGGTTTCCGCGGGTTTAAATATGACGGAGGGTATTCAGAAGCGGAATTTTCCTTATGTAACGGAGTATCTTGTGGTCCTGCCTTTTCAAAATGTGCGTCTTTTGAACGTTTATAACGCGCTTAGTCAGATTCGAGGGCTGAAGGGGCGGCTGTATAACTCGGCTACTAAGGGGCAGGCAGTTCCGCTCTTCGAGGATGCTACTCGTATAATGAGCGATAGGAAGACGACGCCTATTCCTGATCCCGCTCGTGCGACGGTTGTACCCCAGTCGGAGACGATCTTCCTTCGCCTGCGGGACGCTAATTTCGGCAATACGTATTATCGCGCGGATATTGTTACGACTTCGCGTTCTATCCTGTGTACGTTGACTAACATTAGGAGTTTTAACTTCTTCTTCGTGCCAGTCATCAAAGAAAACAACTTTTCCGCCCAGCTCTACGTCGAGCCAGTGAAAGAGGGGGTTCTGATTTATAGCATCGCGGGCACGAATGTGTCAGATTTTGTCGCGAGATACGTGGATATGAATTCCGCTATCAAGAAGCGACTAGATGTGCTGAATGTCTGGATTGTCGACGGCATTAAATAGGCTGTCGTGGGTAAATGGAGGCTAATATTGAATTTTAGAGGTACCATAATAATCAAGCAAGAAGAAGAATGGTTTGTCGCAACTTGTCTTGAAAACGATATAGCCTCACAGGGAAAAACAATAAATGAGGCTGTTGCAAATTTAAAAGAAGCAATAGTATTGTACTACGAAGATGAAAAAGAAGAGTTAAGTTTGATTCAAAATGATCAAGTTTATATAACTACTTTAGAAACGGCGATATAAAGGCATACAGAAAGATAAAACCCCATGGACTCTAATAAAATATTTTGTGTGGATTGCAGGAATTTTCTTGGCGGCGTTCTGTCTGAGTCGGTAGATTTGGTAATAACTAGTCCGCCGTATTTCCAGCAAAGAGAATACGGTGGCGGTGGCGTTGGAAACGAGGAATGTATTGACGACTACATAGAGAATATAATGACGATCTTTCGCCAATGCGTCCGCGTTGTAAAAACAACCGGCGCTGTAGTGTTTAACATCGGCGATAAATACATTAACGGCAATTTAATATTAGCCCCCTACCGCTTCGCGCTCTGTGTTCAAAAAGAACGGTTAGCAAAACTTATCAATGAAGTAACATGGGTAAAGGTAAACCCCGTGCCCAAGCAAGACCCCAAAAAACTTATTCCCGCGACCGAGCCTTTCTTTATTTTTGTTAAGTCAAACGACTATTATTTCAATAAGGACGCTTTCCTTGAGTATAAAGGTATGTTATCTAACGGCAAAAGAAAAAACGCAGGCAACGATGTGGGAAAGAAGTATTATGAGTTGATTGAAAACTCCGGTTTATCGGACAAGCAGAAGGAAACGGCGCGTAACGAATTGCAGGGTGCAATAAACGAAGTAAAACAGGGGAAGCTTCATAGTTTTAGAATGAAAATAAGAGGCGTACACGCTCTTCCGTATGGAGGGCAAGGCGGCGGACGCTTGATGCAAATTGAGACAAAGGGATTTACCATCATAAGGCTTTATGGTCATTCTATGCGGAGAGATGTTATTGAATCTGCCGTAGAAACCATAAAAGGCAATATTCATCCAGCTGTATACCCTGAATTCATCGTTCAGGAATTGATAAAACTGCTTTCGAAGGAAGGGGATGTAGTGCTTGACCCGTTTTTGGGTTCAGGCACTACGGCGGTTGCCGCGCAACGCCTGAAGAGAAAGTATATCGGTATTGAAATTAAACGCGAGTATGCGGACTACGCTGAAGAACGTCTGAGTAAACAACAGAAAGAATTGCAAAACGATATGTTTGAGATATTATTATGAGTGATATAATGCTTGTGGAAAATCTTTGCCCGTGATATAATTTTTTTATGGGTTTCTTTCCTGCGCAAAGGTTGCGTTTCATTTTTGTCGCTTACCTCGCATTATCCGTTATGGGCGAATTTACCTTTGCGGCGGCGGAGGACCTTACCGCCTTTGATTTTTGGAAAAGCAAACCAATAACAGACGGTTCTATCATCAGTATGGATGTGGACTATACTATCGACTGCTTTGCCGAATATACCGCTAAAGTAAGAGGATATTCATCCCTTCCTTCGCGTAAATCAATGCGTATCATAATATCTTTTGGAACGCTTTACGCTGGTATTATCGCCTCGTGTTCAGGAATAAAGCTCGCTAAACCAATCAAGGCGCCGAATAGTAAAAATACTCTCCTCCTCAAACTCAGACTCTGATATTTTCCCCGCTTCAAGAAAATTCCATTTTTTATTAATTCTTGAGAGTGTTTCTCTCACATACGCCATAGTGTCGAATTTAGAGAGGCTATCATTCTCAAGTCAATCTTTCTTAAATGAAAAGCTGTATTTAGAGAACAGCGGAACGGAGGAATATATGAATCTCCTTACAAAGACCGGTAAAACAACGCAGTCGTTGCGACCGGATAAAGGACTTGAACTCATCCCCAACAAAAAATATCGTTTGACGCGGCAGATGTATCTGTTTCCGGAACAGAAAGTCAGTCCGCAGATCAATGACTATTTAAAGATAGGCGCTATTGTTACTTATCTGCAATCCGGGGAATTAGAGGAAGACAACAATGTACGTATGCCTTGGGTATACGTGCGAAGTGAAAAGCACAAGAAAGCGGAGATGGGAAAAGGGAAGGAAGGCTGGTGCTTCTCCCATTACTTACAAATAGTGGAAGACGAATAACACATGACTTGAAATGTCGGAACAGAGCGCGCTATTAACAACCTTTGACGTAGCGCTCTGTAATCGTTTTTTTATTTAACATCTTTGCTTGCTATAACATTGAATAGGCGCCGCTTGCGTGCAAGCGGCGCCTTTATTTTGGGGCGCGGACGGCGGTGTAAACTACGTCATATCCGCCTCCTATTATCAGAAGGGGGGCGCGGTTTTCCAAAACGGAGGATGGCACACAGACACCCTTGTGGTGCGCCCCCCTGTCTCCGGTTCCCCGCAGGGCGTGGCTTCCACTACCCCCCCCCCACTCTGGCTAGTTGGCAGTGGTCAGGCATCCGCGCGCGTCCCGCTAGAACTGCCGAATGGTGCGGGCATTGTTGGTGTCAGACATCCGCGCGTTCTGCTAGAACTGGCGGCAGGCGCGGACGTTATGACCTTGCGTCTTCGCGCCAGCATCTCCCCAATTATAATTGCCTCTGCTATACTGCTGTCCATTGCCGAAGTTCTGTGCCCACACGCCACTATACTCGCCACCCTCGGAAGAAGACCAGTACCATTCGTTGGCAAAAACGCCAATGCCGTCTACTTTCAGGTTCATGTACATAAGACCCAATTCGTTCTTGCTCGGAAGATACCAGTCGTCATAGCCGCCGTATGCCAGCCGGTCGCAGAGCCTCGCCGCAGGCGCGTTGACGGCGGCTTGAACCGAAGCGTCCATGATGTTCCGGGTGTTCTGTTTGCCGGTTCCTACCTCAGACCCCTTTGCGCCGGTGTCAAAGCCGCTAACTGACCACTGGAGAGCCTTCCCCTCTGTAAAGGCGGGCGCGGCTTCCAGATACCGCCAACCGCCTGAGTCGTTGCCCTTGTCGTAGAAGATCAGTCCGCCCGCCGGGCCGGCTTCGCCGATCTTGTAGGTTTTAGGCGTCTCTGGCACCGGGGTCTGAGCCGTCTGTGTTGTTTGCACCGGAGTCGCCGCCGGTGTAGTCACGGTTGTTGACGCAGAACCGCCCGCTGTCGCGCCGCTTGTGGCGGGAGTCGCCGCGCTTCCATAGCCCGTCGCCTGACTCCGTACCAGCGCCGCAACCGTGGGCCCGTTCGGGATGTTCCGGTTGAACTGCCCCGCGATCTGCGCGGTTTCTACGCTTAACGCCCGCACCCGCAGGCGGTACAGGTCGCCGAGACGCGACACCGCGCCGGATATGATGACCTGCGCCCCTGCCATGCGACCTAGGGTCTGGGCGGTGTTGTCGTCCACTTCCCCGGACGTTTGGAATTCCAATTCCGCCCGGATCGTGTTAAGCTGTTGCCTGTCTACTACGGAAAACACCTTATCGTTCACCGTGTTGGCGATAAGCTCGTCGATGATGTATTCCGAGAGGGCGGGAAACTCCGATTGGATGTTGAGGATCACCAGCTTGTTGCCCTTGGGAAGCTGTCTGTTGAGGTAGGTCGATGCGGCACGGATCGCCGCGTCTAGTTCGTCTGCCGGGATGGCGGATCGTGTGGGAATGGGCGACGGACTGCCGGCGTCCTTCTCGTCCGCAGGCGCGGCTGATTGCGCGGACACGGGAGCTGGACTGCCGGCGCAGGCTAAAACAACCGCGCTGAGCAAGACTAACTCTGCCGCCATTGAAAAGATAGAAAAAATCGTATTTTGCATACGAAACCATTTAATCTTCATAATTAATACTCCTTTGCGGCTTCCGCCGCTTTACCCGGCCCGCGTCCAGCGCGAACCGGGTGTCAGACACCAGCGCGTCCCGCTAAAACTGCCGGACAGCGCGAACCGAATATGGGGCGTACCTCATTTTTTAGTTTTATTAACCAAATACTTTATGAAGCCGATGATTTTCCCGATGATAGCTCCAGCGAGGCCGCAAAAGATAACAAGGAAGACACCTATAAGGATAGCATTGGAGCTATCGTGGGCTTGAGAACTGTTAGCAATTGCAAAAATGAGGCCAATAATAGCGCCGATTCTACCACCCCAGGAAGATGTGATAGCGAAGATGAGGAACCCAAGGACTCCGGATTTTCCACCGCTATTGGTACTGCCTCTCTTACTGCTGGTACTGCCTGCGCTACTGCTGATGTTGCCAGACGGCGGCGGGGAACTTGTCTGTTCTTCAGCCAGATTAAAAAGAAGAAGAGCTGCGGCGCCAATCTCGGCATCCGACGCTCCGTCTGCTATATGGAATAATACTCCTCCTGAATTATTCAAGACCATATTACCATTCTCAAATCCCAGCGGACCGTGATGGATGTTAGCCAATTCCTTTCCCGAATCATTCAAGATTTTACTGCCGACGACACGACCCAACTCCTTTCCCGAATCATTCAAGATTTTACTACCGATGGCACGACCCAAATCCCTTCCTGAATCATTCAAGATTTTACCATTACTGATACTTCCCAACACCTTGCCGGAATTGTCCCAAACGTTAATACTCATAATTTATTCCTTTCGTAGTTTATCCTCGTTGCGGAGTTTTTTTATTAAGCAAGCCTACGCCTGCTTTACCCGGTCCTCGCGTCCAGCGCGAACCGGGTGTCAGACTTCGCTTTACTCACTCAACAGCGCGACTACATCACTGCTTTGTCCATGTCTCGCCGCCGTTGCTAGATATATACGTGCCCGCCTGATTGCCTCCCCGCATGTAGACTCGATCTAGGTTGCCGGGGAATGAAAAGTAGTTGTAGTCCCTCCTCAAATTGATATTGGCTGGGATGGTTACGCTGGTCAGTTGGTCGCTCCAAAACGCCCCGCCTCCGATCTTGGTAACCGAATCGGGGATGGTAACGCTGGTTAATTGGTTTTCCCTAAACGCCTCATCTCCGATCTCGGTAACCGAATCAGGGATGGTAACGCTGGTTAATTGGTTGTTCGCAAACGCATTGACTCCGATCTCGGTAACCGAATTGCCGATGGTAACGCTGGTCAATTGGTTGTCCCTAAACGCCGCGTAGTCGATAACTGTAACCGAATTGCCGATGGTAACGCTGGTCAATTGGTTGTCCCTAAACGCCTCAGCTCCGATAATGATAACCGAATCGGGGATGGTAACGCTGGTCAATCGGTTTTGATAAAACACCCTATATCCGATCGCGGTAACCGAATTGCCGATGGTAATGCTGGTTAATTGGTTGTTCGCAAACGCATTGACTCCGAGCTCGGTAACCGAATCGGGGTTGGTAACGTTGGTTAATTGGGTTTGATAAAACGCCATATCTCCGATAGTAACAACCGAATCGGGGATGGTAACGTTGGTCAATTGGTTCTGATAAAACGCCTCATTTCCGATAGAGGTAACCGAATCGCCGATAGTAACGCTGGTCAATTGGTTTTGATAAAACGCACCGACTCCGATAGAGGTAACCGAATCGGGGATGGCTACGCTGACTAATCGGTTTTTCCTAAACGCCTCCTTTTCGATAACGGTAACCGAATTGCCGCCAATCTTGGCGGGAAGCACAACATCCTTTGCGCTTCCCGTGTAGCCGACGATGGTAGCCGCTTTGTTCGCGGTCTCGAATTTAAAACCCAGCTCAGCCGCCTTCTTTTCCGAAACGCTGTTCTCGGCGCACCCTGCCGCGATAACTATTACCGCGACGATTAGTCCGAATACTGCTTTTTTTATCATGTTTTACTCCTTTTAATAAAAACTCTTTCAATACTTCTCGTATGATTCATTTTCCTTGCGGCGGTTCTCATAAGCGACGCTTACGTTTTTAGAACGCCTTCCGCACTATACGCTGTTACGTGGGCGTATCCCAGCCGAAACGCGCCTCTACGCTCCCCCGTATTCAAGCGGCGGAAACATCGTGTTGACGCGGTAACCTTTACATCCTTTCATCCCCCTTTACTTCTTTGTCGACTCAATGCCGCCTGACACCGCCGCTTTCCTATTTGCTTTCTGCTCATTGCTCTCTGCTCTTTACTCATTATTCACTATACGGGCAAGTTCCTTGTGGTATGCGGAGCCACGCTTGGCGACTCCGCCCCGACTTCCTAGGGAATGATCGCGCTGAAGATGTCGCTCCATTTCCCTTTCTTCATCGCCCCGGTCTCCCAACGCGCCGCAAAGTACACCTTCTTCCCGCGCTGGTCTTCTTCAAACACGAGTTCCAGCGGATTCTTCGTGGCAAAGTCAGAATGGAGTAGATCACTCACCTTGGCAGGCGGCTCCTCCGCTAACTCCCACACACATTCAAGTCCGTGCACGTGTTCGGGCTTCCCCCAACGCGCCGCGTGCTCGTCCCGAAACTTGATCTGCACGGTGCGCGGATGCGGCGTCTCTATCTCAATCTCTGGGATACCCTCCGGCGCAGGCACAGGCGTCGGTTTCGTGTCGTGTATCGGGATGCCCAACGCCTCCCGCAAGTTATCCGTCATCGCGTCGTTGTTCTGCAAGTTGTTCCGAATAAAAACCTCCTCTAGGTGAATGAGCTGTTTCTTCTTCTCATTCTTCGCCTGCATATCAAGCTTCGTGTAAGTCGCGGTTTGGCACAGCTCATGCAGAACCTTCACCTCGTTGTGCAGGGTTTGTAACTCCGTGAGTTTGCCTTCTGGCAAGCCCAGTTCCGTCTTGTGGAGGATGGACACGGCGATAAGATTCGCGCTCCAGTCCACATAATAGTTTTCCGTAGTAGGTATGCATTTCATACTCAACTCCTTTTCTCTTGATTATCTAGGACGCTACCTGATAGGGTAGCGGTCTTAACACTTGGG
>JAISEA010000117.1 GCA_031264475.1 Treponema sp.
TGGTTCCTCATGGGAACAATTGGAACATCGAAAAACAGTTTTTCTGTCTTTTTTCTTCATATATTACCACCGATTATCGTAATTTCATTGTAAGGAGGGGGGCGCGTCTTTCCCTAAACGGAGGGAGGCACACAGACGCCCCTGTGGTGCGGCCCCCGGGCGCCCGACCCACTACGTGGGTCTTCCGCCACCCCCCCCAAAACCCAAGGTGTTAAGACTCTGACTCGCAGTCTTTAGACTTTGACTCGCAGTCTTTAGACTTTGACTCGCAGTCTTTAGACTTTGACCCGCAGTCTTTAGACTTTGACCCGCAGTCTTTAGACTTTGACTCGCAGTCTTTAGACTTTGATCCGCAGTCTTTAGACTTTGATCCGCAGTCTTTAGACTTTGATCCGCAGTCTTTAGACTTTGATCCGCAGTCTTTAGACTTTGATCCGCAGTCTTTAGACTTTGACTCGCAGTCTTTAGACTTTGACTCTAAGTCTTTAGACTTTGACTCGCAGTCTTTAGACTTTGACTCGCAGTCTTTAGACTTTGACTCGCAGTCTTTAGACTTTGACTCGCAGTCTTTAGACTTTGACTCGCAGTCTTTAGACTTTGACTCTAAGTCTTTAGACTTTGACTCTAAGTCTTTAGACTTTGACTCGGAGTCTTTAGACTTTGATCCGCAGTCTTTAGACTTTGATCCGCAGTCTTTAGACTTTGATCCGCAGTCTTTAGACTTTGACTCGTGGATTTTGAATACTGGCAAGATTTGCCTGATTGGGGGGTGGCGGAAGACCGCGCAAGCGGGCTGGAGACAGGGGGGCGCACCACAAGGGCACCTGTTTGCCTCCCTCCGTTTAGGGAAAGACGCGCCCCCCTCTTACTTATTATGAATTTGTTAAACAGGCAACGCCTGCACATGAAGGGTGGCTTGGATCGGCTTTGAAGCGCCCTTCTCCACAGAAACCGCAAGCGGCGCCGCATCAGCGGCAATAATGGTATAGGTTCCCGGAACAAGGATACTCTCACCCTCATCATTGACACTATCAAAGGCGGAGGATGGCAGATTGAAGGCAACAGTAACGCTCTCGCCCGCAGGGATAGCCACCCGCTTAAAGGCACGAAGCGCTAGAATAGGCTCGTCTTCGGCACGGTCGTCTTTCGTTACATAGATTTGAACCGACTCATCCGCGTCCCGCGCGCCCGTGTTGGAAACCGTTACCGAAGCAGTAACAGAACCGCCCGCAACAATAGACTCCGCCGACAACTCTATGGAATCAAACCTGAACGTCGTATAGGAAAGCCCAAAACCAAAGGGGAAAAGCGGCTTCTCCGTCATGTAACGATACGTCCTGCCCCGCATCGAATAGTCTTCGTAAGCAGGCAACTGCTCTGTTGACGCAGGAATAGTAATGGGCAGATGCCCAGAAGGTGAAACATCGCCGAAGATAACGTCCGCAACAGCCGTACCGCCCTTTTCACCCGGATACCACACGTAAAGCACCGCATCAGCAATGTCTTCTGGAATGGCAATGGCGCTCCCGCCGGTAAGAACAAGCACAACAGGCTTACCGCGGTTTTTAAGAGCGCGGAGGTACTCTAACTGCCACGGGGGAAGCTCGATATGATCACGGTCACCTTTGGAATCAGACGCGATGACATCGCCCTCTTCGCCTTCCATAGCGTTGTCCAAGCCAAACACCGCGATAACCACGTCAGCAGATTCAGCCATCCCAACGGTCCACCCAGAGTTGTGGTTTTCATCGTACATCATGCAAGCTTGGTGGTAGTCAATAGTGAGGTCAAATTTGTTCCGAGTCTTTTCCACCAACCCTTCCAAGATAGTAATGAGGCGGGAACTGACGCCATAGTAATTGCCAAGAAGCACATGGGCGTTTGTAGCCGCGGGACCCATGACAAGGATTTTCTTCATGGGAAGCTTTAACGGCAGAAGCCCGTTGTCGTTTTTGAGGAGAACGATAGACTTCTGCGCCGCTTCAAGCGCAAGTTGTTGGTGTTTTTCACAATTAACGATACTACCGTTCAAGCCCGCGTATCTATCATCTTCCGTCTTATCAAACATACCAAGCTTAAACCTCGTCCGCAAGAGTCGCGTAAGTGCGGTGTCTATTTGTTCCTCTGTTACCAAACCTTGTTTACAAGCCGCAGTAAGCGACGGGTAGGTACAGCCGCAATTAAGATCGCATCCGGCGGAGAGCGCAAGAGCCGCGGATTGCTCCGGCGTCTCTGTCACCTTGTGGTTTACGTAGAAGTCACGAATAGCCCAGCAATCAGATACAACATGACCCTTGAATTGCCATCTCTTACGCAGAATATCTTTTAGAAGATAGAAACTACCACAACACGGTTCTCCGAGAGTACGGTTATAAGCGCCCATGACGGCTTCTATGCCGTTTTCTACGAGCAACTTAAACGCCGGCAAATACGTTTCAAACAGGTCTTTCTTAGAAATGTGAACGTCGAACACGTGGCGCAGTTTTTCAGGACCCGAATGAACCGCAAAATGTTTGGCGCACGCCGCAAGCTTTAAATGATCTGGATCGTCGCCTTGCAAACCCTTCATAAAAGCAAGCCCTATCCTGCCGGTGAGATAAGGGTCTTCGCCGTAGGTTTCCTGACCTCTGCCCCAACGCGGGTCTCGAAATATGTTGATATTAGGCGTCCAGAAGGTCAAACCCCAGTACTGCCCCCGATTACCACATTTAATCGCCTCATTGTATTTAGCGCGGGCTTCGTCCGAAATAGCAGACGCCGCTCTGCCAACCAAATCTTCATCAAAGGTCGCCGCAAGCGCAATAGCCTGCGGAAACACCGTCGCAAGCCCTGCGCGTGCGACTCCGTGAAGACATTCATTCCACCAATTGTATTCGGGAATACCGAGTCGTGGAATCGCCGCACTCGTATAACTGAGTTGCGACACCTTTTCCTCTAAAGTCATCTTAGATATTAGGTCTTTTATTTTTTCTTCTCTTTCCATTTCTTTTTCTCTCCCTTACCATATATCAATTATCTTATTTAATTGAAACAAAGCTTGCTCTATTGCACGATAGGGCATTTCACTCATTACAATACTTTGCAATGAAATATAAGAGATGTTAGCTTCTATAAAGTCGCCTTCAATAAATATGAAACGGTTCTTGGATTCGATGAAGAATTCGTAGTTGCTATTAGGAACAGCGTCCTTATTTGACATAAGGAGGCAAGAGGCGCGATATACGTTATCTTTATCCACATAGATATGAGAGACCTTAAAGAAGACGCTGAACTCGTCTCCTATTTTATACTCATTACGCCGCAGTTTACGATAATCAAGAGAACTATAGGACGGGCGTAAAACTTCCACAACGTCTGAATTCTCCCGTAGCGCCGCTATGTACCCAGCCGCGCTTTTATCTTCAGGGCGCACGCCTGAATTCAAGAGGAGTTTCGTAACAGCGCTATTACCCATATAGGCGGCTATGAGGATAGGGCTTACGCCGTCCGCGTTCTGGAAATTAACGTCCGCACCCGCGTCTACAAACGCCTCAACAATGTCCATATTGCCTGTATACACCGCGAACATCAACAGCGATATACCGTTTTTTTCTATATTAACGTCAGCGCCTGTCTTTATAGACGATCTGATCTGTTCGATATTTCCCTCAATACACGCAGTAAAAAGAAGCGACTGCTCATCGACGACGGCGGACTCCAGCGGTTCTTGCGCCGATGTTTGTTCTAAGGAATCCGACGCTAATTCATCCGCGATCTGAACGTCATCTACAGACTCTTGCGCAAACAAGAAACTTGAAATAAAAAGGAATGAAATAAAATGAAATATTTTCATAATTTTCATTATTATACTGTAAAAATGATATTTTGTCTTGACAAGAATTCTGAAATTTGATAAAGTGAATCACTATCGCGGCTGTCGTATAACGGTAATACCCCAGCCCTCCAAGCTGGAGCCGTGGGTTCGACTCCCATCAGCCGCTATAATACCATAATACCCCTTCCCCACACACAACGTTTATACTCCTTCCATTTGATCTTTTGTCAGCCTTTTTATTGTATTCGCCTTATAGTATAAAATCAAAATATTTGATAATCTGTTATAATGAAACATGGCTAGGACGAAGAGTGGCTAATCTAGCTAACCGAGCCGTGCAGAGTATACTCTGCGCCATGCAGAGTGGACAACGAGCCACGCAGAGTGGACAACGAGCCACGCAGAGTGGACAACGAGCCACGCAGAGTGGACAACGAGCCGCGCAGAGTATACTCCGCGCCATGCAGAGTGGACAACGAGCCGCGCGGAGTATACTCTGCGCCATGCAGAGTGGACAACGAGCCGTGCAGAGTATACTCTGCGCCGTGCAGAGTGGACAACGAGCCGCGCAGAGTATACTCTGCGCCATGCAGAGTGGACAACGAGCCGTGCAGAGTGGACAACGAGCCGCGCAGAGTATACTCCGCGCCATGCAGAGTGGACAATGAGTAATGAGCAGAGAGTAATGAGCAATGACAAGACGTACGGCGGTGTCAGACAACGAGTAGGAACCCCGCTTGCGTGCAAGCGGGGTTCCGTCAAGACGGGGACAGCGGGTCCGCCTTTCGTACAACGAACAGGTTCCGCTTGCTTGCAAGCGTAACCGTCAAGACGGGGACAGCGGTACACCCTTTCAAACAACAACCCGTGTGAAGTCGTCTAACACCCGAAGGGTGCGGGGACAGCGGTACTTCCTTTCGGATAACAACCATTGTGAAGTCGTCTAACACCCGAAGGGTGAGATAATGATAGATATACAAAATCAGCCTGACAAGCGGAACATTCCGCTTGCGAAAGTAGGGGTGAAAGGACTTGAATACCCCATCCGCGTGCTCGACAAGGTGAATAAGAACCAGTACACGACCGCGAAAGTTGACCTTTTTGCAAATCTGCCGCGGCATTTCAAAGGAACGCACATGAGCCGCTTCATAGAGATTTTCCACCAATACCGACAGGACCTTTCAATGCAACGTTTTTTGGCTATGCTGGAGAACATACGCCAGACTATGGAAGCCGAGTCGAGTTTTGGCTCCATAAGTTTCCCGTATTTCATTGAAAAAAAAGCCCCGGTATCTGGTCTCCCCGGTATGATGAGTTACCAATGCTGTTATCAAGGCGAGAGAAACGCGACAGGCAAGCGGTTCACGGTGTCAATCGCCGTACCAATTACAACGGTTTGCCCTTGTTCCAAGGCGATTAGCGAACGCGGCGCACATAACCAGCGCGGAATTGTTACGGTAATGGTGGAATCGGAATCGTTCTTTTGGATAGAAGACCTCATCGACATCGTGGAAAAGTCGGCTTCTAGCCCTGTTTACTCCCTTCTGAAACGGGAGGATGAAAAATTCATCACCGAACAAGCTTACGACAACCCGAAATTCGTTGAAGATGTGGTGCGGGATGTATTAGCCAGCGTCAAGGCGTTAGACAAATTTCTCTCGTTTTCGGTTACAGCGGAAAATTTCGAGAGTATCCACAACCACAGCGCCTTCGCCTATGCGGAATACCCTTCGGGTGTTTAAATACTTCTTAATGGTTATTGTACGCAAGGGAGCGCCCACTCAGTCGAGGGCGGGACGGGGGCGACAGCCCTCCGTAGAGGGGGTAGCGTAAGACCCTGTAGGGGGCTGGAGCGAGGGGGAGACTTCCCCCTCTTATTAAACCTACACAAACCCATCTCACTCAAAAGCGGCTTCGGCTCGCTTCAGTTCCCGCATAATGCCGATGTGCTGGGGACAGACAGCTTCGCACTGCCCACATTCAACGCAGGTTCCGGCGGTGTTGCCGTTTCGCGTAAGAAACCCGTAAAAGCGTTTCGGGGGTTCAAGATTGTCAAACACGAGATATTGATTCAGCGCGTCAAAAATATCGGGAATGGCAATCTTTTGCGGACAGCCTTTGACGCAATAACGGCACTGTGTGCAGGGAATACTTTCAATCGCGTTCAGCGCGTCCCTTACCCTTTCTATGACGGCATATTCAGCATCGTTCAAAGGATGAAAGTCCGTCATGGTGGCAAGGTTGTCGTCCATCTGCTCCATATTGGACATACCGCTCAACACCGTGATTACGTTGTCCAGCGAAGCGGCGAAACGCATTGCCCATGAGGACGGCGAAGCGTGGGCGCTTGCCTCGTTCAGGATTTGGGCAAGGCGCGGCATAGGCTTGGCAAGCAAGCCGCCTTTGACTGGTTCCATGATGACGACAGGCTTCCCGTGTTTTTTTGCCGTCTCGAAACATCTGTGGGACTGCACCGTGGGGCTGTTCCAATCCGCGTAGTTGATCTGAAGTTGCACAAACTCCATTTCCGGGTGCTTGGTGAGAATGTCGTCCAGCACGTCCGCCGTATCGTGGAATGAAAAGCCAACGTGTTTTATAAAACCTTTTTCGCGTTGCTCAAGAACGAAATCCCATAAGCCGAACTCGTCAAACGCCTTGGTACGCTCTGCGCCGCAGTTGTGAAGCAAGTAGAAGTCAAAATACTCGGCGCCGGTACGTTTCAAGGATGTAAAAAGCATTTTCCTTGCCTCGTCCGCGTTTTTTGCCCCAGACCAGGCGGGCAGTTTTGTGGCAAGCTGAAATCTCGCGCGGGGGTAGCGGTCTACGAGCGTTCGGTTGGCGGCTTCCTCTGATTTGCCGTCATGATACCCGTATGCGGTGTCAAAGTAGGTAAAGCCCGCCGCGAGAAACTTGTCCACCATAGCCTGCGTCTGCCGAATGTCGATCTCGTCTCCAAGCATGGGAAGCCGCATCAGCCCAAAGCCAAGTTTTGGAATGTGTTTTCCAAGATAACTCATCGTTTTTTCTCCTTATAAAAATCGTTTCGTTTCTATATCATCGGCTATAGAGTATACTCTAGCTTTAGTCTTTTTTTTTGAAAATAAAGAGGGATAAAGGAGGAGGGGGAAGTCTCCCCCTCGCTTCGCTTGTTCCTACGCTCCCCCTCTGCGCGCCCCGCAACGCCCCGCTGGGGGGCATTATGCCCCCCAGTCCCCCCGTTACCGCAATCGTAGTTCTCCCACCTCCTCACGCTTAACAAGCCTTTTCCTTATGAGGAAAGGTTTTGCCTACATGAGAGAAAGTTTTGCCTACATGAGAGAAAGTTTTGCCTACATGAAAGAAGGTTTTGCCTACATGAGAGAAAGTTTTGCCTACATGAAAGAAGGTTTTGCCTACATGAAAGAAGGTTTTGCCTACATGAGAGAAAGTTTTGCCTACATGAAAGAAAGTTTTGCCTACATGAGAGATGGTTCTGCCTACATGAGAGATGGTCTTTCTCTCCAAAGGAAAAAGTTTGCCCTCCAAAGGAACGGGGCGCTGGCGTTTACTTCTGTGTCAGACGCAAGTTGGGAGAAGAAAATCTAAAAGTTAGGCTAAATACATTGACAAGACAATCCCCGCGCCTTATACTATTTTTTTCAAAAGGAGAACGTAATGGTTTTATGGTTTAGCAAGAGAGGAATAAAATGAACAAACCAATGGTATTTGCCTTTGTATTTCTTACCTCTTATGTAATGGCGAATGCGGCGTCTCAAGCTGACCTTTATGGAACTTGGAAATGCACTTCCGATGAAGGGACATTGATTTGTTTGTTTACCGAAGACGCCTGGACAGCAACGTTCAATGACGATGACCCTTTGACCGCGAAAATACTACAATGGGAACAAGTTGATAACGTCAGTATAAAGACGTCTCACCTGTTTCCAAATGGATTCAAGCTTGCAATTCAGGCTCTTGATGGTAGTGTGAATAGTTTTATGATATATATTGATAAAGAGAAAAAACATTTTTTAATATCAGAACTTCCCGAAGATTATGTATTTGTAAGACAATAGTATTTGTCCGCTCAATAGCGATCTGTTCCCCAAGCAGGGGGAGGCGCGTCAACGTGTGTTCTCCTTGAACCGGTTGATCAAAGCAGGTTCCTTTATCAAAGGGCGCGCCATTCCAAAGTATTCAATTTTTGTGCTGTTCAGTATGCCTGTCATTTCTTCAAAGTCCCTGTTGCCGCCGGTCATAAGGATTTTTGTCTCGTTCTTCGCGGCTATTTGTTCCGCTTCCTTTTTGAAATACGAGGTCGCGTCATGGGGAAACGCGCCGAAAGCGCCGCTGATTTCAATCGCATCAATCTTTAGTTTTGTTAGTTCCGCGCACAAATACAGGACGTCTGCAAACGCTACCCCGTTGTCAAAACCATCGTTCACGTTTAGTTTTATCAAGACAGGAAAGTCGGTTCCCACCGCCTCGCGTATAGCTTGATAGGTTTCCAGCGACATTCTCGCCCTGTTCTCCACGGAACCGCCGTACAAGTCTGTCCTTAGGTTGTAGTAGGGGGTCATAAATTGGCTCAACAAGAAGCCATGAGCCGCGTGTATTTCAACCCCGTCATACTCGGCGTTTTTCGCCCGCAAAGCGGCTTCGGAAAACTTTTCCTGTATGGCTTTTATTTGCTTGACCGTTATTTCCTCTGGCGCTATTTTCGTGTTCAAATTTTCCACCGCGCTTGGCGCAAGAATAGTCATGCCTGCTGTTTCGCCCATCACATAGGAGCCGACGTAGACCAACTGCAAAATGATGTTTGCGCCGTTTTCATGCGCTAACCTCGTTAAAGCTTTATGCCCCGCATGGAACGAATCATCATAGAACGCCAGCATGGGGAAATTCTTTTCAGCCTCGTCAACCAACGTGAAACCGGTAATCAAGGTTCCGCTTCCGCCTAAGGCAAGCTCTTTGTATAAGTTCAAAATATTCTCGTTTACCTGTCCGTCCGATGTCTTTTCACCGATTGCGGCACGGACAAACCGATTTTTCAGAGCCATTCGCCCTAATTGCGTCTTATCAAACAATGTTTTCATTCTTTTCTCCTATAGTATAAAGGGTATAGTTATTATATACCCTTCTTTTTTTTACAACAAGATCAGGACGCCGTTAATCGTCAACACGCCGTTGGAATAACCGGCTGTTAAAAACCCCGTATACTTACGGCTGGCGGCAGGCGCGGCGGTGTCGGGGACGAGATTGATCTTATCCCAATCAAGCGCGTTCATGTCATTGGCGTTGCCGCCCGGTTTTACATACCGCGCCTTTAATGGAGCAACCGCGGAATACCTTTCGGTAATGTTTTCCGCCATAAAGCAGCCGGCGCCAAGGTCAATCTTTTTATCGTCGTCTGTTTGTATCTGATAAACGGTGCCATAGACGATAAAACGGATGCGTAATTTTTGCCCTACTTCCTGTACGGAAAGATGAAAATCATCCGCGGTTCGCCGTGCAGTAACCGGAAACAACAGGAGATGGCGGATGCCGACCGGCAGGGTATACCTGCGACTTGTCATTGTATCATAGCGAATCGAGTCAAACTCCCGTGTTGAACGCGCGGCGCTTGCGCCTGTTACCGCGTCATACGAATCTTGGACGCGCTTGTTTCCGGATGTCCAGTTAAGATAATCCCGTGAAGGTTCCGAGCGAAGCACGTTGTAGCGCATATCAACGGTAAGTTCCTGTGCGGAAAGCGCAAACGCCGCCGCAATAAACAAACTAAAAAACCATGTCTTTTTCATAAAAACTCCTTACTATACTATCGTGTATAGAGTATACTCTAGGTTTAGCCTTATTTTGAAAATTTTTACTTTTTTTAGTATGGAGGACATTATGACTTATACCATAAGCCAAGTAGCTGAAAGGATGGGGGTAACGGTGTATACCCTGCATTATTACGACAAGGAGGGACTGCTTCCCTTCGTTGACCGCAACAAGAATGGGGCGCGCGTTTTCAAGGATTCTGATTTCGGGTTGCTTGACATTATAACCGTTCTAAAAAACACCGGTATGCCCATCAAACAGATACGGCAGTATATAGCATGGGTTATGGAAGGAGAATCCACCATTACGCAACGTTTTGAATGTATCAAGAAACAGAAGAAACTTGTTGAGAAACAATTAGAAGAACTGAAAAACTACGCTGAACTCCTAGACTACAAAGAATGGTATTATGAAACCGCGCTTGCGGCTGGAACGGCGGCAACAGATACAGATTGTGGAGCCGCTAAACGTGTTATGCCCAGAATCATAAAATAAGAGCGCCACAACGGCTTGCGCTTGCAACGATTTGGCGTCAGACATTTCCCGAAACCTGACGCTACCGCAAGCTCATCAGCAGTCTAGTCTTGATCCCCGATGGACGGAATTTAACTCACCACAAGCGATAACGGTCTTTTTCTCACAAAGCAGGCATAGCCTGTTTAACGACTTCATACGGGGCATTGTCCGAAAGGGGTTGCCGCTGTCCCCGACAGGTGAAGCAAGGTAAGGGAAATGGACGAATAAGTCGGCGTCAGACATAGGTAAAGACAGCCGTAACGTACCGACATATCGGGAAGTTTTGCCGACATGTCGGAGACTTTTGCCGACATGTCGGAGACTTTTGCCGACACGTCGGGAAGTTTTGCCGACATGTCGGAAGACTTTGCCGACATGTCGGAAGACTTTGCCGACATGTCGGAGACTTTTGCCGACACGTCGGCAAGTTTTGCCGACATGTCGGAGACTTTTGCCGACATGTCGGAAGACTTTACCGACATGTCAAGAAGTCTGCCTACATGAGAGAAGGTTCTGCCTATATGAGAGAAGGTTCTGCCTACATGAGAGAAAGTTTTGCCTACATGAAAGAAGGTTTTGCCTACATGAGAGAAGGTTTTGCCTACATGAAAGAAGGTTTTGCCTACATGAGAGAAAGTTTTGCCTACATGAAAGAAGGTTTTGCCTACATGAGAGAAGGTCTTGCCTACATGAGGAAAAGCCTTGCTTCAGCGGTATAACGTTCTTATTCGTTCATAGCTGGATTATTTTATGGGTCAAGTTTAGCGGGGGTTTGAGGGCAATGCCTCTTCTTTCATTCTTATACTTTGTATTTTTCCTCAAGTTTATTCATCCAAAACCCAAGCGCGGCGCCAGCAATCATGGCGGCAATACAGACTAACGTGCCAATACTCACGTAATTGTAATTGAGAGGAACAATCATAAAGGTTGAGGCGATGACGATTCCCACGACAAAATGAAACAGCTCGGCATATATCTTTCTTAAAAGCATATCTACCAACGCGGACAGCGAAAAAAGACACACCACAACCCCAATAAACAGCGGGATCAAGACTAAAAAATCCATTGTCTTAAACGCATCTATCATGGGTTTATACATACCAAGATACACAAGGAAATTAGACGGGCTCATGCCGGGAACCAAAATCCCAATGGCGATTAAGAACCCCGCGAAAATCCACGTAGCGAAATTAAGCGGTATCTGGGCTTTCAAGAACATTTTCATGGCAAACAGCAGACAGAAACCAATAACCATTGTCAGAACAAGGATGACGTAATGCCTTTTAACCCTTCCTTCTTTGCCCGCCTCTTTCCATAACGAGGGCAAGGTCCCTATAATACACCCGATAAATCCCCAAATAACCTGCGCCTCGTAGTTCTCCAAAAAGAAAGATAAGGGGCGGGCTAACAAAAACATTCCAAAGAGAGCGCCTAATCCAACAGGAATAAAGAACAATACGTTTTTAACGAAGTCCTTGGTAAAATGCGCGATAAATGAAATTATCCTTTGGTAAAGCCCAAAAATCGCCGCAAGCGCCCCGCCCGACACTCCGGGAAGTATAAAACCCGTCCCAATTAACGCGCCTTTAAAGAACCGCAAAATCCAGTCAATCATCATTGCCCCCCTGTCTCCCTGTGTTTACGTAGCCCCAGCCGCCTAAAATAAAAAGCCCTATCATTGAGATAGGGCTTCCTGTTGAGCCGCGCTGGATTCGAACCATCGACCCACGCCTTAAAAGGGCGTTGCTCTACCTACTGAGCTAGCGGCCCGTTACCCCATTACTTTACCAGATTCTTATAGGAAATGTCAAGAGGTTTAGCGTATAGAAGAATTTTTTTTTCTATAGTACAATGATTCGCTATGAGCATAGACTATTCTGGCATGAAAGTACTCATCATGGGCTTGGGACTCAACGGCGGCGGCGTTGCGTCAGCCCTTTATCTCGCAAAACACGGCGCCGACCTCGTCATAACAGATTTGCGTAATGAAGGAGTACTTGCCCCATCCCTAGAGAAATTGACAGACGCCCTTCCGAATGAAACGATGAGCCGTATACGCTTCGTACTAGGCAGGCACGAAACCGCGGATTTCGCTGACGCCGATATGGTGATTAAAAACCCCGGAGCGCGCGCCGATTCTCCTTTCTTACGGTTCGCAAGGCGCATCGAAACCGATATATCCCTGTTCCT
>JAISEA010000045.1 GCA_031264475.1 Treponema sp.
TTCGGACAACACCCCGTAAGAAGTCGTCTAACAGGCTTGCCTGTCGGACAATACCCGTTAAGAAGTCGTTAAACACCCGAAGGGTGGGCTACGTTAGCATACCTTGGAGGATTGACATGAAGTCGTTCAGGTGCATGGCGTATTCAGGAGAGCCAATGATCTCTACACAGCCTTGCTCCACGCCTTCCACAAAAGCCACATCCTTGAGCAGGACTTTAAGCGCCCCATCAACACTAAAGAAATGAAACAACACAAAAGGCGAGCGCCGCGTATAGACCCCATGCCCAGACTTTGACCGCCCCGCCTTCACCCGTAGATAGCACGCAACCGCCGCAGGACCGCTATCCTCGCCGTCCACTATGAACTGATATATGCGTTCAGGCTGCCGACGACACCACTCGGACATCGCAGGATCACCCAGCTTGTTATAGACCGACAGCGCGCGCGTAATCATGTACAGACTCATCTTCACCTTGAGCCGCTGCTTTATAGGCTCCTTGGGACGACTCGACGGCATCATAAGCATGAGAGACATGAGCAGGGAAAATACCTTGACCAATAGCCCCAGATTGCCCCAGCCTTTTATAGACGGCAACGCCAGACCACCCCTGAACATCGTGTTCATCTTCGCCAAAGACGAAAAGGTGAGCGCAAGATCAGGCTGTTTGTCCCCAAGCCCCGCAACGCCTTGCGCCACGGAAAACCGCCCCTCGTCAAACACAAGACGACAGGCAAGCAACTCGCCTTGTTCCATAAAAGCGCCTATCTGCACAACAGCTTGCACGCCTTGAAACCTCGCCTTCATCACCGGGTCGTCCTCAAGAACCACCTTCATCACCGGAAACGCCGCGTTAAAGAACAGTTTCGCAGTGGTTTGTTGAATTGTTTGCGTCATAATCGCTCCATCTTTACTCGTCTTCCCAATCTTCATCAGCCTCAAACTCCATGCCCATCATCTCACGGACTTTGGCGACAACACCGTTGCTGTCCAAGCCGTAATGAGCGTAAAGGTCTTCCGCATAGCCGATCTCAACAAATTCATCCTGAATACCATGCTTCTTGAACACACAGCCTTTACCAGATTCAGCAATGATCCCGCCAACCGCATCCCCTAACCCCCCAAAGACGTTATGCTCCTCCACCGTAAGAATACGCCGCGTGTCTACAACCGCTTTGAGGATAGCCTCACGGTCAATGGGTTTGATAGTGTGCATATTCAACACGCGCACCGAAAGACCGTCTTGCTCCGCAAGAGTCTTTGCGGCTTGCACCGCCTGAAGCACAGCTATACCACAACAGATTATCGCAATGTCCGTTCCCTCACGCATAGTAACAGCCTTGCCAATCTCAAACGGATAGTCCTCGTTCTCATAACAAGGCGGCTCGAAACCACGCCCAATGCGTATATAGACAGGTCCCGGGACGTCCAGACTAGCGCGTACCGCCCTGCTTGTCTCAATACCATCCGCCGGCGCAAGGACCGTCATATTGGCAATGGAACGCATGACAGCTAAGTCTTCGGTACAGTGATGCGTGGTTCCCGCGTGTCCAAACGATACGCCCGCATGAGTAGCGATGATCTTAACCGGAAGGTTCTGATACGCAACATCCGTCCGTACCTGCTCGCCCGCGCGAAGGCACGCAAAGACCGCCATCGTGGACGCAAACGGAATAAGCCCCGTCTTCGCCAGCCCAGCCGCTATACCGAACATATTTTGCTCCGCAATGCCCACATTGAAGAAACGTTCAGGAAAGGCGTTTGCGAAATGCACTATGGCGGTTGTCTTCGCCAAATCCGCAGTAAGCGCCACGATGCGGTCGTTGGTCTTACCCATCTCCGCAAGCGTGCGCCCGTATATTTCCCGCGCCGTCATGGTCGCGGAGTCATAACAGTTCCAAGTGGTTCCTGTGATTATGTTTGCCATTAGTTACCTCTCTTTATTGAAGCCTTCGCTTTTTCAGCCAATTCCGAATCAGCAGAGCCATAGTGCCAGACGACGTTGTTCTCCATGAAATCAACGCCCTTGCCTTTCACCGTATTGGCGATGATGACGACAGGTTTGTCCGTCGCAGACCACGCCTTGTCAAAAGCCGCGGATAACTCCGCAAAATCATGACCGTTAGTCTCTATGACGTCTAATCCGAAACTCCGCCACTTATCCGCAAACGGCTCCAACCGCATAATCTCCTCGGTGGGACCGTCTATCATAAGACGGTTACGGTCAACAATGGTTATCACATTGCCGAGTTTGAAGTGGGCAAGGGACATAGCCGCCTCCCACACGCTCCCTTCGCAACATTCGCCGTCTCCCAAAAGGCAGACGGTTTTGTAAGCCTTCTTGAGGTAACGCGCACCGAGTCCCATCCCTATGCCTATAGACAGCCCATGTCCCAGCGAACCTGCGGATGCATCGCATCCCACCACCTTATTGCCATCCGGGTGCATGGCGAAAGGTGAACCAAAGTGGTTAAAAGACTTGAGTTCCGCTTCAGGGAAAAAGCCCTTCTTCGCCAAAACCGGTATGAAGCCAGCCGCCGCGTGTCCTTTCGATAGGATGAACCGATCACGATCCTCCCATCTTGGTTCAGTCGGACGGACGTTGAGATACTTGAAGTAGAGAAGCGTAAGTATATCCGCTATACTCAAGGAGCCGCCGATGTGGGCGCCCCCCGACCACAGAACCACGTCTATCATTGTGAGTCGCAACTCACGGGCGATTTCTTTGAGATCGCCTATCTCTTGGGTTGAACAAGCCATAAAAGCCTCCATAATTATCAATCTTAACGCTAATTATAACATGGATTCTTCTCTTCTGCAAGGAAAACAAAATAAATCTTCGCAATTATACCTGCACATATACCCGCACCCTTCGGGTGTTCACACACGGTGTGTTTAAAAGCGTCTTGTTCTGCTCCACTTTTTTAGAGACAGGTCATGCCCTCAGAAGAAGCGAAGAACAGTCAGACAGTTTTGGGAGAAACAGCCGTAGCGTCTTCTTTCAAGAAGAGTGTCGCGGTCGGCTTTTCGCCACGAAATATTTCCTCTTTACTCATTGCTAACTGCTATCTGAACTTCGAGGTTCCAAGATAGAACCTACAGTTTCCAAGGCGGAACTTCGAGGTTCCAAGATAGAACCTACAGTTTCCAAGGCGGAACTTCGAGGTTCCAAGACAGAACCTAGAGTTTCCAAGGCGGAACTTCGAGGTTCCATGATAGAACCTAGAGTTTCCAAGGCGGAACTTCGAGGTTCCAAGACAGAACCTGTAGTTTCCAAGGCGGAACTTCGAGGTTCCATGATAGAACCTGTAGTTTCCAAGGCGGAACTTCGAGGTTCCATGATAGAACCTACAGTTTCCATGATAGTACACCTACGAAGTTTCCGTACACCTATACCCAGTTCTGATCTTACTAGATTTTGATATTTTAGTCAGGTATACGAGGGATAATCCTGTAAATCTTTGACCGCGACACGAGACTACGCCGCATAAGCGCGATACGCCGCTGAGAACTTCCACCTTAGAGACGACAAGGATGATGCTTGTCTTCTTTGTGAAGATATGTTATGATAGCATCATGGCAGAAGGCAGAAAGAGAGAGAAGAGAGCGGTGGTTTTCAGTGAGACCACTCGTTTCGACGGATTCCTTAAATTCAAAGACAATCTTTGTATAAAAGGGATGTTTCGCGGCACCATAGAAGCGAATCCAACAGGCGCTCTTGTCGTTGAGAAAGCGGCGGTCGTGGAAGCAGACCATATTTCCGTATCATCGTTGACCGTTCATGGGAATGTAAGCGCCTTGGTTCACGCCGTTGACAAGGTAGACCTGTGCCCAGGAGCGGAACTGCACGGCGATATAACCGCTTCACGTTTCAGAATAGCGGACGGCGTAATATTTGAAGGGCAGTGCAGTATGACCGGCATAGACAGGGAAGTTGAAATATTCGCAAGACCAACCGAAGAGATAAAAGCCGAATTGCGGAATGCATGATGGGAAAGTCTCAACTCGCTGAAGAACTCGTCAAGGAGTTACTCGCGCGATCAAAGACGCTTACCGTCGTAGAGTCCTGTACAGGCGGTCTTTTTGCAGATGCGGTCGTCCGTATTCCGAGCGCTTCTAAAGTTTTCTGGGGGGCTTTCGTAACTTATACAGCATCTGCGAAAGCCGCCATGCTCGGCGTGGATACTGTTGACCGTTTCGGCGCGGTGAGTCGGGAGACCGCCCTGTCAATGGCGAAAAAGGCTATCGAAAGAAGCGACGCAGACCTTGCGATTGCAATCACCGGGATCGCGGGACCAGACAGAGACGGAACAGATGTTCCCGTTGGAACGATCTGGATAGCGCTCGCGCGTAAAGGGGAAGAGGCGGACGACGTAGCGTCCGCCGAAGTTTTTCATTTTTCAGGTTCAAGAAATGAAGTCCGTGAATACGCGACTTGTAAAGCCCTCGAAAAAGCCGTCGCTATTCTATCGGATGAAAGGTATCCATAACTAACGCCCTATGGTTCCCACAGAGACGACTCTATTCTGAACAATTTCGCACACGTTCCACCGATTGCCAAGACCTTCAGTAGGCGCGGTGAAAGAGTCTAGTAGCTGGTTGTTGCGATACACTCGAATAGTCGCTCCCGAACGGGACAACGCCGCAGAATCAGGGGCGGAGCGGTCAGTATAATCAATCACATAGAGGCGATAACGCCCGCTAGATTCCGCGCGTTCCACAGTAATGGTCTCAGGACCATACCCGCTGGTATCGTCCCTATCTAGTTTCGCGCTCCCATCCGCCAGAGAACGCATATTCCTGTATGAGATATGATACCCCCCTTCCTTCTCAAAGTGGATGTCCAAGTCCGCAGGTCTCTCACCCCAATCCAACACGAATCGGAAATCTCCCTCCAATCCGGGTGAAATGGAGAACCAATTGTTAATCACAGTGGAGAGCTGAATCTTAAAAGGGATGGAAGTAGTGATGAAGCCGTCTTTGCTAAAGACCATAGTAAATGTCCCGTCTTCCCGTTGGGGAAAAGAAATGATTCCCCTAGCGTCTGTGGTAAACACGCCTATCCCGGGTATATCCACCCTCCCACCGGGTATGGGTCGTCCATCTAGGGCGTTGGCGAACCGCATAGGAATGAGCTTATCTAGCTTCATCAATGCCATATCGCTTAGTATCATGGCTTTCTCTACATCAGTTCCACCAAAGGGAAAATCCGTAAACCCCGAGATCTGACTGTAGGCTGTAGTTCCTATCCACAACGCGGTCAACAGGAATGTGCTTGTTCTTTTTAACATAATCCGCTCCTTCTTCAGTTTTTTCTAAACGTTTCATAATTATCCACTCTTTAGCACGTTCTGTCAATAATATTCATTTAAACTATCGACAAAAAGACACTTTTCATTTATAATACCCCTAACGTCAAACAACACGTTATAAACGTATCTATGCGGTGCGTTAATGCACTCAAGCGGAGGTTAATCATGTCGGAAGTCTTATCAATCGTTTTAGGCGGGGGCAAGGGCTCTCGCCTTTATCCGCTCACCAAGGACAGGTCAAAACCGGCTGTCCCTTTCGGTGGCAAATTCAGAATAGTTGATATACCTATATCAAATTGTATAAACGCTGATCTGCGGCAGATATACATTCTCACCCAATTCAATTCAGCGAGTCTCCATTTACATATTGCGAAGACATATACTTTTGATTCGTTTTCAAAGGGCTTCGCGGAAATACTCGCGGCAGAGCAGACGCCAGAACACACGGATTGGTACGAAGGAACCGCGGACGCAGTACGGAAGAATTTCCAGCATTTCCGTCCTCAGCATCCTGAATACTACCTTATTCTATCGGGCGACCAACTCTACCGTATGGATTTAAAGGACTTTCTGAGAAAACACAAGGAGTCCGGCGCGTCTATCAGTATAGCCTGCACCGCGGTAAGTGAAGAAGACGCTCGGCAACTCGGCATCCTTAAAGCAGACCACAACAACATCGTTACCGAATTCCTAGAGAAACCCAGTCCTGCAAAGGATATCTCCGCTTTCAAAGCGCCAAAAGAGATTATAACCGACAAGAAAGATGCTTATCTCGCCTCTATGGGCATCTATATCTTTAACGCCCAAGCGATGGAAGACTGTTTAGATAATGGAATGACGGACTTCGGTAAAGAAATCATCCCGCATGCCATAGGCAGTCTCAAGGTAAACGCATACCTATTCGACGGCTATTGGGAAGACATCGGAACCATAAAGAACTTCTACGAGGCGAACCTTGAACTTACTGCGCTTAAACCGCGTTTCGACATCTATGATGAAAGACATCCTATCTATACGCATAGACGCAACCTCCCACCGTCGAAGATGAACTTCAGTACAGTGAACCAGTCCATCGCCGCAGAAGGATGCATCATCACTAACGCCTCCATTACTAACTCCATCATTGGCATCAGGACCATCATTGAGAACGGAGCGAGCCTCAACGGAGTGGTGTGTATGGGTTCCGACTACTACGAGTCTGAGGTAGCAAAAAAGAACAATGCGGAACGCAACATCCCGAACATCGGCATAGGTAAGGGCGCCATAATCAAAGGCGCGATAATTGATAAAAACGCGGCTATTGGGGAAAACTGCCGTATCGGTATTGACAACATTCCTCGAACCGACGGTGAATACGGTAATTACTACATCATCGACGGTGTTATCGTCATTCCCAAAAACGCCGTACTTTACCCAGGAACGGTAATTTAGACGGACGAAGGTTTGTTACTCAACGGAGCTAGGAGTAATCATATTGACGCCCGTAACTAAAAGATTCGGCATATTGACATCTGGAGGGGACTGTCCCGGACTCAATGCGGCAATACGAGGTGTATGCCGCGCCGCCTACGACAAATACGGTATGGTTGGCGTAGGTTTTGCCGATGGATACCGCGGTCTCATAAACGGCGACTATCGAGTCTTAAAACGTGAAGACTTCTGGGGTATACTTACCCGAGGCGGCACCATTCTAGGGTCAAGCCGTGAGAAGCCGTTCAAGAACACAGGTTCGGACTATGACTTAGTAGATGAAAAAGTCTCTTCAATAAAAGAAAACTACCACGAGTTGAAACTCGACTGCCTTGTGGTTCTCGGTGGCAACGGCGCTCATTCTACCGCATATAAACTAGCTCAAAAAGGACTTAACGTCGTCGGCTTACCAAAAACTATAGACAACGATGTTCAAGGCACGGAACGTTGTTTTGGCTTCCATTCGGCGCTCTCCATTGCAACCGAAGCCATAGATCGCCTTCACACCACAGCGCAAAGCCATAACCGTGCTATGGTTATCGAGCTTATGGGACATAAAGCAGGCTGGCTTGCACTCTACGCTGGAGTCGCGGGTGGCGGCGATGTTGTTCTGATTCCTGAAATCCCCTACGACATCAAGACAATCGGCGATCACCTCAAGAAACGCCTTCAAGAAGGTAAGGGGTTTTCCATTGTAGTCGTCGCAGAAGGCGCAATGTCTTGCAAAGAAGCGGCGATGGATAAGAAAGCGCGCAAGCGGCAACGTGAAAACATATCTATAGGCTACCGCGTTGCGGGCGAAATTAAGTATGAAACTAATATAGAAACCCGCACCACAGTCCTAGGCTACGTTCAACGCGGCGGCGTTCCAAGTGCATCCGATAGGGCGCTTGCCACCTCTCTCGGTGTAGCCGCAGCCGACCTCCTCGCGTATGGCAAATACAACCGTATGGTCTGTCTCTCTAACGACCACGTAACATCGGTTGATTTAAGTGTTCCCGCTGGAAAGACAAGAACAGTTCCACGCAACCATTATATGATCGACGCGGCGCTCGCCGTAGGTGCGTGTCTAGGACGATGACCTTCCTTAAAACAGCTCGATCCCCAAT